>DAOSUR010000011.1 GCA_035378985.1 Anaerohalosphaeraceae bacterium | reverse complement strand
GCCTCGAATTTCGGCAGCAATGGTTCAATCTCCATTGGAAGCCGGCCGGCCAGGGCATCCGTAATTTCTTTGGCCTCCTGCGGATACGCCTGAGCGTACTTTGCAAAGAGGGCCTCGTACTCTTTTTGGAGACGGGCGCCTTTCTGTTTGGCCTGCCCCATATGAGCGGCGACTTCCTCCGGTACGACAAAGGTCTTCTCCGGGTCCCAGCCGGCGTTTTTCTTAATCAGCTTGCACTCTTCTACGCCCAGGGGGGCGCCGTGGGCGGTATGGGTGTCCTGGAAATTCGGGCTTCCGAAGCCGATATGCGAGCGGAATTTGATGAGTGTGGGTCTGCCGTTGGGTTTTTTGGCGATTTCGAGGACGCGGTCCAGCTCGGCGATGTTGTGGCCGTCGCCGCCGACGGTGTGGACATTCCAGCCGTAGGCCTCATACCGTTTGGCGACGTCTTCGGTGAAGGATAGATGCGTTTCGCCGTCGATGGTGATGCCGTTGTCATCGTAGATGACAATCAGGTTGTCCAGCCCCAGATGACCGGCCAGACTGGAAGCCTCGCCGCTGACGCCTTCCTGAAGGCAGCCGTCGCCGGCAATGACATAGATTTTATAGTCAAAAATCGGGAATCCTTCTTTGTTGTATCGTGCGGCCAGGTACTTTTGGGCAATGGCCATGCCGACACCGTTGGAGATGCCCTGGCCCAGCGGTCCGGTGGTGACTTCCACACCGGGGGTGTGTCCGTATTCCGGATGGCCGGGGGTCTTGCTGCCCCACTGACGGAACTGTTTCAGTTCGTCCAGCGGCAGGTCAAACCCGCACAAGTGAAGCAGGGCGTACAGGAGCATGCTGCCGTGTCCGGCCGAGAGGATGAAACGGTCGCGGTTGAGCCATTTCGGGTCGGCGGGATTAAACCGGAGGTGCCGCATCCAGAGTGCATAGGCAGCGGCGGCCATCCCCATCGGCATCCCGGGATGCCCGGAATTGGCAGCCTGAACTCCATCCATCGCCAGAAAACGGATGGTTTCTACACATTTCATATCCAGAGCCGAAAGACCTGTTGCATTCGCGTTCGCCATAAAAAACCTCAAAAAATAGAAAGATTTTATGAAACAGAATTGAAAAGTACCGTATTGTATTAAGTTAGGATGGTCGTTTCAAGCGTTTTTGCGGCTTAATTTTTTCGGAAGAAATCCAATAATACAATTAGTTATAGTAATCATATTATAAGTATTTCTTTTTTATCGTTTATGTTTGTTTCAAAAAACGACGAAGAAGGTGTTTTTGTAAGTTCTTATAAATAATTGATATATGATTAACTGTTTTCGGCATAGATTTGTTTTTGTTTGGTTTGCGGCATAATACAATTGACTTATTAAGTTTTTTCGAGTATTATCCTTTGCAATCATGACAACAACTAAAAGACTATCACGGACGACGCAGTCTAAGGCGAAAAAAACCACCTCCTCCGTTGCTGTCGAAAAAATCAAACGCACTGTGAGTGCGTTTCGGACTTACGAACAGGCGATGAAATACCTGTTCGATCGGACGGACTACGAGAGGCAGGAGCGGCTGCGCTATAATATCACCACGTTCAACCTTGACCGGATGAACAATCTTCTAAAGGGGCTTGGAAACCCCCACAAGAAGATAAGGTGTGTCCACATTGCAGGTACAAAGGGCAAGGGTTCTACGGCGACAATGCTGGCCAAAATGCTCGAGGCCAACGGCTACAAAGTTGGACTGTACACCTCTCCGCATGTAACGACGCTGCACGAGCGCATTGTCGTCAACTCGGAAATGATTTCGAAGAAGGCGATGCTGGACCTTCTCAATCGCGTGTATCCGGTTGTGGAAAAGATGGCCGAACGGCAGGATACGCCGACCTTTTTTGAGATCTTTACGGCCTTGGCCTTTCTGCATTTTGTGGAGGAAAAGGTTGATATTGCCGTTATTGAGACCGGCCTGGGCGGACGGCTGGACAGCACCAATGTGATTACACCGGAGGTTGTCGGCATTACGAGCATCAGTCTGGACCATATGAATCTGCTGGGGCCGACGATTGACTGTATTGCCCGCGAGAAGGCCGGTGTCATCAAGGAAGGCATTCCTGTCGTGACGGTTCCGCAGGACCCGCTGGCGATGCGGGTCATCAAGAAGCAGGCGCAGGCCCTGAAAGCCCCGCTGTGCGTGACGGGCAAGGATATTGATTTTTCGTATCGGTTTGAGTCGTCACGAGAGCATGGACCGCACAATCGAATCTGCCTGACGACGCCGTACAGCCGGTTTGAGCATTTGCGTGTGCCGCTGCCCGGAGAGCATCAGGTCATCAACTGCGGTCTGGCTTTGGCGATGCTGGATCAGCTCAAACAGCGCGGATTCCAGGTAGACGACAGCAAGGCCGTCGAGGGGCTCAGCAAGGTTTCGCTGATTGGGCGGATGGAAATGATTTGCAATGACCCGCGAATTCTGGTCGATGCGGCTCACAATGCCGCCAGCATTCGGGCCCTGATTCAGGCCATCGGTCAGCATATTCCGTATGATTCGATGATTATTATTTTCGGCTGCAACAACGACAAGGATGTTCGCGGGATGCTCACGCAGCTTCAGTATGGAGCCGACAAAGTCATCTTTACGCGAAGCAACAGCCCTAAGGCTGTCTATCCGCAGGAATTGGCGGACCTCTATACGGAGATCTGCGGCAAAATGTGCCAGACGGCGATGTCGCTGCGGGAGGCGGTGCGCATCGCCCGCAGTGTGGTCACGCGTGAAGATTTGATCTGCATCACGGGCAGTTTCTATTTAGTGGGACAGGCCAAAGAACAAATAGAAACCCGCCCACCCACCTAATATTCAACAAGCGGAGCGGGCAACTTTGCCTATTTTAACAAGGACGTGAAAGCATTTCTTTTTTTGTTTTTTTTATTGAAGGTTGCTGTGTTTCTGTTCATAATTGTCGGTCAGGAGCTTGCAATCTTCACAAGCAAAACGGAAAGGGAATTGTATTAGGGAGCAATGGAAAGGAACCGAATTATGAAGAAGATGATGGTTGTGTTGGTGTTGTGCGCGATGGCAGCAGCTGCCGGTGCACAGGAATGGACGACAACAGTGGATTTAAGCTACACCTCTCGGTACATCTGGCGCGGCTATGATATTCTGGATAATGCCGGCGCCTTCCAGCCCAGCATTGATTTCTCGCATGAGAGCGGACTGGGCGCCAGCGTCTGGATGTCTTATCCGGAGCGGGGCGGCTGGACCAATGACCTGTTGGACAGCCGTGTGAATCTGACCGAGTACGACTACACCGTTTACTATAAAGGCAAGGCCCTCGGCGGTGACTGCTGGGAAACCAATTACAAACTCGGCTGGCGGTATTTTGATTATATTGATACATACACAAAGGCCTGGGATAAGCAGGAAGTCTTTGTGGAAGCCGAGATGCCCAAGCTGACCGGCAATGAAGTCGTTCCGCACGTAGCGGTTTATCAGTTGTGGCCTGCCCGCAGCAAGTCAGACATCAAGGATGCTTCCGGCACGATTTATCTGATGGGCTTTAATTACAACCTTCCGACCGACCTGCCGCTGACGTTCTCGTGGGATCTGGTCTTTAATGACGGTGCGATGTATTCCGATCACGATTGGTCGCACATGGTCTGGGGCCTGAAGAGCCAGTTCAAGTGCCCGATGACCGGTGCCAAGATTGTACCGGCTGTCTATTTCCAGAATTCCTTCGAGGACACAGTCAACACAAGCGATGAGTACTGGGGCACGATTTCCTACAGCTTTGCGTTCTAAGCAAGCGCATCGTTTTCGGTTATTCAGGGCCGGGTGCTATGAACCCGGCCTTTTTTGTTGCTTTACCGAAGGAGAGGGCCGAGTCCTTCTGCAATCTCTTCGGCCAGTCGGCAGAGAGCGTCTTTAGCGGGGGAGTCTGCCAGCGGTTTCAAACAATCGCAGGCCTTTTTTTTGAGATGTTCGATCCGCCGTTTGACGTGAAGAAGGACGGGTGATTGTTTAATTTGTTTGGCGATTGTTTTATGTTTTTTCGGGTTGCCGAGAGAAACAACAGCCTGCTGTTTTTCTTTGTTCGAGAGGGTTTTGAGCCACAGGATAACCGGCAGGGTGGGCTTTTCCTCCGCCAGGTCGGTTCGGACGGTTTTTCCGGTTTTTCTTTCGGAGGAAAACAGGTCCATTGCATCATCCCGAATTTGGAACGCCATGCCGAGATAACGGCCGTATTTTGCGAGCGATTTGACCGATGTTTCGTCCGCTTCGGCCCATTGGGCGCCGAGCGTGCAGCTGAAGGCAAACAAAGCGGCCGTTTTGGATGCGATGATTTGCCGGTAGAGTTCTTCGGAGATTTGCCAGTCGCCGCGATGATAGTTTTGGAGCAGTTCCCCCTCACAGATTTGCTGAGCGGTTTGGAGAATCTGCTCGGAGATAACGGGCGGACGGAGCCTGGCGCCGAGGGCCAAAGCGCGGCTGAGCAGAAAATCGCCCAGCAGGACGGCCGCCGTATTGCCCCACAGGGCATTGGCGGACAGGCGTCCGCGGCGGAGAACCGCCCGGTCCACGACGTCGTCGTGAAGCAGGGTTGCGGTATGAATCAGTTCGACAATTGCCGCCAGGTCAATATGAATCGGCTTGGCTTGTCCGCAGGCCCTGGCGCTGAGCAGGAGCAGCCGAGGGCGGAGCATTTTTCCGGGATTTTCGGTCAGTTTTTTCAGCCGCTCGGCCAAAAACGGCTTATCCGTCAAGAGGGTTCGGCGAATTGTATCCTGAACACGCTGGAGGTCCGCCTGCACGGCCTGTTCAATCGACTCGAAGGCCGTTTGAGATGATGATTCAGGCGTGGGCATAGGCGTAGAACTTCTCGCGCAGTCTTCGCGTAATCGGCCCCGGCTTTCCGTCGCCAATGATGCGGCCGTCCATCTCTACAACGCCGATGACTTCCGCCGCTGTGCCGGTCAGAAAAAATTCGTCGGCCGTATAGAGGTCGAACCGAGTCAGATTTTTTTCGATAATGGGAATCCGTTCTTCCCGGGCCAATTTGATAATAACCCTTCGCGTAATGCCGTCCAGCGAACCGGCCTGCACGGGCGGAGTATAAAGCGTTCCCTCCGAAACAATGAAGATATTGTCGCCGGAGGCCTCGGCCACGTAGCCGTCATGGCTGTAGAGAATCGCTTCGGAAGCACCGGCATCGACGGCTTCGATTTTTGCAAAGATGTTGTTCAGATAGTTCAGGCTTTTCACCTGCGGCGGGATGCTCATCGGGTGATTGCGAATCGTCGGAACGCTGATGACTTTGAGCCCTTTTTCATACAGTTCCGCCGGATAGAGGCGGATTTTGTCGGCGATGATAATCACGCAGGCGCGTTTGCACAAAAAGGGATTCAGTCCCAGGTCGCCGACGCCTCGGGTCACAACCAAACGGATATAGCCGTCGGTAATCTGGTTGGCTCGGACGGTTTCCTCCACGGCCTTTTTGAGCGTCGGCAGGTCCATCGGGATTGTCAGGCGGATGACCTTGGCGGACTTGTAAAGGCGTTCAAGGTGGGCATCGTGTTCAAATATTTTTCCGCTGTAAACTCGAATCCCCTCAAAGACCCCGTCTCCATAGAGCAAACCATGGTCAAAAACGGAAATTTTTGCCTCCTCCTGATTGACTAATTTGTCATCCAGCCAGATTTTCAAACCCATGAGCAACTCCGAATGCATTATTTGATTTTCGGTTCCTCGACAATTCTGCCGTCCTCGAGGTGAACAATTTCTCCGGCCATTTCTGCAATCCGAAGGTCATGCGTGACCATGATAATGGTTTGCCCGCCTCGGTTAAGCTCATTTAGGACTTCTAATATACCCGAACCGGTTTTTGAGTCAAGGTTTCCGGTGGGTTCGTCAGCCAGCAGCAGGGCGGGTTTGTTTATCAGGGCCCGCGCGATGGCCACCCGCTGACGTTCTCCGCCGGACAGTTCAAAGGGCCGGTGTCGGAGGCGACCGCCCAGCCCAAAGCGCTCGAGCAAAACCGTTGCAGCCTCCTGAAGCTCCTTTTTTTTCTTCAAATATCCGGCTGAGCCGTTGGAAATCATGGCCGGAAGCAGGGTGTTTTCGAGGACATTAAGTTCATTGAGGAGGTGATAGAACTGGAATACGAAACCAACGGATTGGTTGCGGTATCGATTCAGCTGAGCGGCGGAAAGCCGACTGATGTCTTTTCCTTGAAATTCTACACTTCCGCTGTCCGGTTTATCCAGGGCACCGAGGATGTGAAGCAGTGTGCTTTTGCCGCTGCCGGAGGCGCCTACAATGGCAGTGAAGGAGCCGGTTTGAATCTTCAGCGAAACCCCTTTGAGGACGTGAAGGGTCTGCTTGCCCATCGGATAGGACTTGTGGATATTCTTTGCTTCGATGATTGTTTTCATTTTTGTTCCTGTGTTTGTTTGGGCGATTATACCTGGCTGACCCGAAGCACCTCCACAGTTTCTTTTTGGGCGGCCTGAACGGCCGGTATCAGTGCCCCCGTCAGACAAGCTGCGATGGCGGCCAGCCCGACACTCACCAGAAATCCCGGCTGAATCTGATTCGGAATCTGTCCAATGGCGTAGATGGTTCGGTCCCACAGTTGGAAATCAAAGTGTTCGAAAAGCCAGTTTTCAATGGGGTTAATGTACACAAGGAACAGGCAGCCGCCGGCCGCTCCCAATAGGGAGCCGAAAAGGCCGATGAGCGCGGCGAAATTGAGGAAAACCTGAGCGATTCTGACTTTTGACATTCCGACACTTTTGAGAATGCCGATGTCTTTGCTTTTGTGGCCGACCAGCATGTAAAAAATTACGAAGACAATAAAAACAGTGATGAGGCCGAGCATCAGGAAGAGCAGAATCAGCATGGTTTGTTCCTTTTCGATGGCGGCGATTCGGCTGCGGCGGTTTTCCAGCCAGCTTTGGACGCGTACCGCTTCGAGCAGATTGAAATAGGGATGATTCCGGCGGCTGTTCAGATATTCCGTCCATAGTTTCCGCACCTTTTCAACACCCTCTTGAAGACCTACGGAGGACTTGAAACGGATGTGAATGGAGCTGATGCGTGGGAAGGGACTGTCCATTCCGGTCAGCAGACGGGCCTCCTCCAGCGGCAGGTAAATCATACTGCCGTCAATCTGCGGGATGCCTGTGTGGCTGTCATCGGCCAGGTAATAGGTCTTGCTGTTGACCAGGTCTGTTCCGCCGCGTGCCATGGCCCCGCGGGGGGTCAGGGGGAAACTGCTGAGAATCAGCCGAATCGGCATCTGCTGGAGCGGGTGGAGATAGGTTCCCTGCGAGGTCCGGCTGATTCCGGCCAGGTCGATGCCGGCCACGCAGCCCGGCTCGTGCGGGGCATACGAAGGAACAAATGCCAGATGGGGCTGGTTTTTTCGATAGTACAGGGAGCGGCCGAATCCCGTGGCGGCACTGTGACGAACCGGGTCGATGCCGAGAAACTGGACGGCGATATTCCAGTCGGCTCCGGGCTGAGTAACCAGACCGACACCGAGAATCGCGGGAGACACCGCTTCGATAAAGGGCTGGGATTCGAGCAGGGTTAGCCAGTTGGGGTCATCCGGAAACCCAACCAGAGAATCTGTGGAGAGGATGCAGTCGCCGACGGCGAGGTGGTTTTTTTCCTTAAAGTCGAAGGCCAGACCGTTCATTACGGTCAGGACAACAACCACAATAAACGTGCAAAGGGCGACGGCCGCCACAGCCAGCCAGGAACTGGGACGGTTTCGGAAGTATCTGACAGCCAGTTTCCAAGCAAACATCTTATTCGTACCTCAACAGCCGGACCGGTTCAATCCAGGCTGCCCGGAAGGCCGGAATGAGCGCACCGATTACGGAAGCCGCTACTGCGGCCAGAAGAATCCAACCGGCGGCCGGCCAATCCACAGTGTTGGGAATCTGCGAAAACATATACACGCCTGCTTTCCAGATTTTCAGGCCGAACAGGCGGCTGATTTGATGTTCAATCGAATTGATATGGGAGATTATAAGCCAGCCGAGGAGGATGCCGAGAGCGGCTCCGGCAAATCCGTTGAGAAATCCGAAGGATAGAAACAGTCCGGCAATGTCGCCTCGGGAGGCCCCGCAGCTTTTGAGAATGGCAATGTCTTTTTGTTTGGTCATCACCAGCAGCGAAAAGATGCAGAAGACCAGCAGAATCACCGATAAGCTGACCAATCCGAAAATCAGCAGCAAGACCCCCATTTGTTTACGGTACTCGGCGATCAAACGGGCCTGAAGCCGGCGGGAGGTTTCAATGGAGGCAAATGGTCCCCATGCAAATCGGTCTTTGGCGAAATTATCCCAGATGCCCCGGACGATTGCCAAGCCCGCCTCTTCGGAAACGCCGGGGGCCAGCCGAATCTGAATGATATCCGCCGCCGGAGAGGGCAGGTCGGGATACAAAACGGCGGAGAGGGCTTCGATGGGGACAAAGACATTCTGTTCATCCAGGTCCCATACCCCGGTCTGCATCACATCGGTGCAGGTAAACCGCAGGACTCGCCGCCGGAACTGCCTTTGAGCCGGACCGGTCTGTTCGCCGGCGGGAGCGGATTGCAGCGAGCCGGTTGTCAGGGCCATTTTCTGACCGATGTAGCGTCGGACCTCGTCGAGGTTGTATTCATCGGTTTTTTCATCGGGCTGGGCGAGAACGCCGATGCCGACAAAGCCGCCGATTTCGCCGGTATTCTGCGGGTCGAAGGACGGGGCTGTTTGTCCTTTCTGAACCAGCAGCGTATCCTGCAGGGGGCTGACAGACAGCCGTTGGGGCAGCTGAATGCCCCAGACCCGCACGGGACGGACTTTGCCGGGGCCGGCCAGAAGCAGCCCGTGATTTTTCAGCACGGCTGCGGCCGCCTGAACGGCGGCGGGTTTTTGGAGGTCTTCAATCAGGGTCTGAAAGTCGGTAATCAGCTGTCCGGAGGGGGCCTCCAGGACAATATCGCCCAGATGGCGTGTTGTGCTGGTTTCGAGGGCGGCGATAAAGCCGGTAAACAGACTGGCGGTAATCAGCAGCAGGGCACAGCTGAGGGCCACGGCGGTGATGCTCAGCAGCATCATCCGGCGCCGACGAAGGTAGCGGCCGCATAAAAAAAAGGATACGTGTTTCACACAGACTGCTCCTGCGAATTCCAAAACTTCGACCGTCAGGAGGAAGCGTCCGTTTCCTCCGCACATTCCGGCAGCGGCCCGGCGGGAGCGGGCTTGAGCAGCGGAAAGAGGATGACATCGCGAATGCTCGGTGCATCCGTCAGCAGCATCACGAGCCGGTCGATGCCGATGCCCAATCCGCCGGCCGGCGGCATCCCGTACTTCAGAGCCGTGATAAAATCCTCATCCATTCGCGCCATGCTTTCATCGGCACTCAGCCCCCGCAGCTGCCGGCGGAAGTTGGCCTCCTGAACATCCGGGTCGTTCAGCTCTGTATAGGCGTTGGCCAGTTCCATCGTGCCGGCGTACAGCTCGAAGCGTTCGGCGTAGCGGGGGTCGGCCTTGCTGGTTCGGGTCAGCGGACACAGTTCCGCCGGATAATCGAGCACGAAGGTCGGATTAACCAGATTGGACTCCACGGCCGCTTCGAAGAGTTCATTAATGACGACGGCGTCTTCCATCTGGGTTTCGTCAATGCCCAGAGCGCGGGCTTTGGCACGGACGGCTGGAATATCGTCAATCCGGCAGCCCGCATATTCCTCCAGCAGGTCGCTGTATCGGGCCCGACGCCAGGGCCTGGCCCAGTTGACCTGCATCGAGCCGAACGGCAGAAGCGGTCCCTGACAGTGGGTCTCTATCAGAGAGCTGATGAGCGATTCGGTCAGGTCCATCATATCGCGGTAGTCCGCATAGGCCTGATAGAGCTCCATCATCGTAAACTCCGGGTTGTGCCGGGTGCTCAGGCCCTCGTTGCGGAAGTTTCGGTTGATTTCGAAAATCTTTTCCATACCTCCGACCAAGAGCCGTTTGAGGAACAGTTCGGGTGCGATGCGCAGATACAAATCGATGTCGAGTGCGTTGTGATGTGTAATGAAGGGACGTGCGGCGGCCCCGCCGGCAACGGCCTGCATCATCGGCGTTTCCACCTCGACGAAGCCCTGCTGATGAAGGAAGGCGCGGATGGAGGCCACCAGGGCACTGCGTTTCAGGAACCGCTGCATTGTCTCCGGATTGGCCCAGAGGTCCACATAGCGGCGGCGGTAGCGCAAGTCCACATCCGCCAGGCCGTGAAACTTTTCCGGCGGCGGCAGCAGGGCCTTGCTCAGCAGGGTCAGCTGCTCGACCCAGATGGTGATTTCGCCGGTTTTGGTTTTGCCCAACGCCCCTTCGGCTCCGACCAGGTCTCCCAGATCGATGCGTTTGACCAGTTCCCACTGTTCGGCCAGGAGCTGTTTGCTCAGCCCCAGCTGGATAGCTCCGCTGGAGTCCCGCAGGGTGATGAAAATCAGTTTGCCGATGTCGCGCAGGAGCACGATGCGTCCGGCGCAGCGGGCGCGCTGGCCTTCCTGTCCGTCGATATAGCGGTTTTTGACAGACTGAGCCGGTTCCGTGTTCGGGAAACGGCCGCCGTACGGGTCGATGCCCATTTGGCGAATCTGCTGACATTTCTCTCTTCGCTGCTGTTCGAGTTTGTTCATAGGGCTGTTTGTCCTTTACAAGACTTCATTCGGATCGACCGGCTGCTGCCAGAGATTCAAATCCGGCGGCTGAACCGCACAGCCCTGCTGGAGCAGTTTGGCCTGGACGATCAGCAGGGCGGCCGACAGCTGCGGGTCGGACAGCAGAGTTTCCTCAAGGGTGTAACGGCGTTCCTCTCCATTGTTGTGGAAGGCCTGCACGAGGATATCGTTTCTGCGCTGGATTTCGAGCATTCGGCGGATTTCGTGGCTGTACATTTCCACTTCGACATCCGGTGCGATGCCCCAGTCCTTGCGTCCGAGTTTTTCGATTTGATAGCGGTTTTTCACCGGCTGGTCGCTGGGCAGGTGATAATAGGCCACAGTGTATTTCAGCTGGGAGCCGCCGCCGGTAAAGGGCGTAACGACCTGAACGGAGCCCTTGCCGTAGCTGCGGGTGCCGACCAGCGTGGCCCGACGATATTTGGGGTCCTGAAGAGCGCCGGCGACAATCTCCGAGGCGCTGGCGCTGCCGCCGTTGATGAGAACGACCATCGGGTAGTTCGGATGGGTGCCTTTTTCGTGGGCCATCTCATAGGCGGCGAATCCGTGCCGGGGATTGCTTTTGACGATGATGCCTTTGCTGAGGAATAAGTCGGCCACTTCGGCGGCACTGTTCAGATACCCGCCGCTGTTATACCGCAAGTTCAGAATCAGGGCCTTCATTCCCTCTTTTTCCAGCTGAGTCAAAACCTGATCCAGTTCGTCGCGGGAGGTTTCCGAAAAGGAAGTAAGCCGCACGTAGCCGATGCGGTTGGCCTTGTCCACCCAGAAGTCCCACTGACCGTTTTCGGTCCGCTGCCAGCCGCGAATGGGCTGAACGACAATGCGGTCGCGGACAATGGTGTAGTCTTTGACTTCGCCGGTGGAAGGCCTCCGAATGGTGAGCGTAACTTTGGTGCCTTTGGGGCCGGTAATCTTGCTGACTGCGCAGAAAATCGTCATCTTTTCCGTCGGTTCGCCGTTGACGGCCAGAATCTCATCATACGCATCCAGGCCGGCCCGATAGGCGGGCGTATCCGGCAGCAGACTGACAATTGTCAGCACACCGGTGGCTTTGGAGATCTCCACGCCGATGCCGCTGAACTGCTGGGTGAGATTCTTTTCGAAATCCTTCACGTACCAGGGCCAGACCAGCTCTGTAAAGGGGTCCAGCGTCTGAAAGACGGCCTGAGAGAAGTGGGCAATGAGCACTTCCGGCGGGAGGTTCAGTGTGTTTTGATTGAGGTCGAGCAGGGACTCGAGCAGACCCTTGAGGTCGGCGGCCTGGAGGTCGGTTTTGTCCTTCATTTCCGTCTCGACGGCGTCCAGTTTTTCCAGGAACTGCCGGGCTGTTTGGGCGTCGGTGTGATAGGCGATTTCCGCGGAGGATTTTTCGAGGACCCGTGCCAGCAGGCGGCATCGCTGAAAGGCTTTCTGAATCATTTCCTTGTATTCGAGCGGCCGTACATAGTTGTTATCCAGCAGGTAGAGGGCTCGTTCAAACATCTCTGTCTTGATGTCCTCGTACCGTTTCTTGACGGTGTCATCGCAGGAGCCGTCTTTCAAAGACAGTTCAATCTCGAGCAGTTCGGAAAGTTCCTCGGCTTTGTTTCGGTATTCGGGATTGTCCTCATCCAAAGCCGTCAGCCAGTAATAGGCCCGGATATAGGCATCTGTCCAGCGTCCCTGTTCCTCATAGAGACGGGCCCGCTGAAGAGCGGCCTGGACGGCCTGCTGAATGAAGGGCTGCTGCAGCAGGGCCTGTTTTTCCTCGTCTGTAGCCAGGTCCCGCAGGCGGATGGCGGCCGCCAGCACTCCTTCCAGGCCGTTGGGGTCCGCATCCGGAACAGTTTCCGCCAGGTCTTCGTCCATTGACAGAGCCGGTTCTTCCGGTGCAGGGTTGGCTGCGGACATTTCCGTTTTCAGGGAATCGCCGAGATTTTTTTCCAGCTCTTTTAACCGCTCCTGCTGTTTGGCCCAGACTTGAAGACGAACATTTTGTCGGCGCTGCTGCATCTGCTCCCAATTGAGGAGGATCTGCCGGAAAGTCTCCAGAGTACCGTTTTCACCGGCGGCAGCTTCGAGGGTTTCCCGGGCGGCCGCCGGATTGCCGGTGCAGAAGAAGTCGATGGCCGATGCGGCTTTCAGAGATACCGGCAGGGAAACAGAGGCGGAGGATGTTTCGTTCGATTCCGATGAGTTTTTGGAGGGATAACCCGGGCTGTCCGGTTCACAGCCGAGCACCAGCCACAGGCCCATTATGATCAGGACCCACCGAATGACTGATTTTGCGTTCTTCTGATTTTTCAGATTCATAACAACGTACAGGTTCTTTCTTCATCAAGAAGCAGGACGGCCTGTGCCGTCCTGCCGAGTTGATTCTATGGTTTTCGAAAGCAAACCGAACTTTACAGGCATTCGGCGGCTTTGCCGGCGCAGCCGAGAACGTGCAGTTTGTGCTTGACCATCTGCTTGATGGCTTCCCGGCCCGGGCCCAGGTATTTGCGCGGGTCGAATTCGCCGGGTTTTTCCGCAAACACCTGGCGAATCTTGGCGGTCAGGGCCATCCGCAGGTCCGTATCGATATTGACCTTGCAGACCGCCATTTTGGCTGCGCGGCTGATGGCTTCCTCCGGCACGCCCATCGCATCGGGCATCTTGCCGCCGTATTTGTTAATCAGGTCTTTGAATTCCTTCAGCACGCTGCTGGCCCCGTGCATCACCAGCGGAAAGCCGGGCAGACGCCGCTGAATCTTTTCAATGACGTCAAAGGCGATTTTCGGCTCGCTTTTGAACTTGTATGCCCCATGGCTGGTTCCGACGGCCACCGCCAGCGAGTCGCAGCCGGTCTTTTCCACAAAGGTCTGCGCCTGAGCCGGGTCCGTCAGGTGAGCCGATACATCATCCACGCCGACCACATCTTCTTCGATGCCGCCCAGCTGGCCCAGCTCGGCCTCCACGACAACGCCGTGGGCATGGGCATACTTGACCACTTCCTTGGTAATGCGGACGTTTTCCTCAAACGGATGATGGGAGGCGTCAATCATCACCGAGGTAAAGCCGTCATCGACACACTGCTTGCAGATTTCAACCGTGTCGCCGTGGTCCAGATGCATGCAGATGGGGATATCCGGATTTTCCGCCACGGCCACATCGATAATCGCCTTCAGATAGCTCATCTTGGCGTATTCGCGGGCCCCCCGGGAAATCTGCAGAATCAGCGGGGCCTTTTCTTCGGCAATCGCGGCCACAATGCCCTGTGTGATTTCCATGTTGTTGACGTTGAACGCCCCGATGGCGTAGCCGTTTTTGTAGGCCATTTCAAACATTTTTTTGGTTGTGACTAAAGCCATAGCACTTCCTTTCTTCTTGCATTGACGTTCCTGAAAAACTGTATGCCGTCGGCTGCCGCGGATTTTGGGGGATTATTCCTCCCGCACCGGTTCGGTCATGCCCATATATCTTCGCCCAATCGCCAGCTCTCTGACTCCCTGCGGCCAGATGCTCATGGAGACAAGCCGGCGGTTCAGGGATTCATCCAGCGAAAAACTCAGCCCGTAAAACAGGCGGTGATAGCGGCGGATTAACGTCAATTCGCTTCGGACGGTTTTGCCGTAATCGAAGTTGTATTCCTGAGCCAGAATCGCTGTATAGCGGGTTCCCAGTGAATATGTCAGGGCTGCTACGAGGGAATGGGAACCCTCTTCGTGAATCCCTTCAGAAGGGATATCCACACGGACGGGCCGCAGATAGCGGCTGCCGAGATAATAGCTTAATTCCGGATAGACGTATCGATTCACGCCGACATCCACCTGCTGAATCTGTCCGCTGTCGATGTCGAAATTCTGGTCGCTGAGCACGGCCATTGTATCGCTGATTTTCCATTCTACGTCGCTCTGGAGAGTATTGCGTACAAGTCCGAAGAAGGGATTATTCCGTCGCGTCCGAAGCGGAATCGCGGAGTCGCTGAACAGAAAATCAGCCGGTCCGTACCGCCCCAGCGGATCGGTGTCCTCCTCCGCCGGATTCCTGACCCAGGTTGCATCCAAATCCCAGCGGAGCCAGTCCACGGTTTCCTGTCGGCCTTCGGGTCCCCGATGGGTCTGCCAGCGCTGGGCAAGGCCCAGGTTGTACATATTCCGCATTTCGACGGCGGGACTGTTGTCTTCATAAAAGACCGCTTCAAAGTGGGGTTTGACCAGATGTCGGATGCCGTTTAAGTCCCACAGGCGGCTCCGGACGGACGGGTTCGTCTTCCAGAACATCGTGGACATCCGCACGCCGTATTCACCCAAAACGGGTGTGTCCTCCGGCGCAACGGGTGTGCCGTCCAAATCCAGATTGAACTCATCGTGGTCCTCGAAGGCAAAGGTCGCCGCCGTGTAGGGAACGGTTTTCACGGTGCCCAGCATCAGCGGCCAGTCCACTTCATTGCGGGTGTAAGCCAGGGTGTAGAAATCTTCCTTTGTGGCCGGCGAAGCGAGGTCTTCATCGAACCGGTTGCGAAGCCGTCCGACCTGGGTATCGCTGTAGAATGTCAGACGATGATCCCAGAGGGACGCCCCTTTAAGGTGATATTCCACCGTCGGCAGTTCTTCGACCGTTGTTTCAAAATCGTTGATGCGGGTCTTACCGAGAATCGAGAAGGCCCAGTTGTCTTTCAGGCGTTTCAGGTGAACAAGGGTTTCCTGGGGCTTATTCGTATAATATTCTCCCCGATACATCCATTCCTGGAAATAGCGGTCGGACAGATATCCGACTTCGAGGGTCAGCTGCCAGTCTTCGGGCAGATAGGAGCGGTGCCGCCAGCTGAAGCGGCCGCGAATGTCTTCTTCCGGGTCGAGGTTGCGGCGGTCAGCACCTACACGTCCGAGGTCGTCGGTCCCCCGATAACTCATCACATACCCGAGCAGTTCTCCGAAGGAGTCGGGAAGCTGGTACTCGGATTCGATGCCTGCTCCGACCCCTCTGTCGCTGAAATAATCGAGGGCCAGTTCCGTATCCGTCCCTTCCGGCTGGGGTTTGCCGAGGAGATTTGCCAGATTCCATCGGGTTTCTACGGATGTGCCGAACTCATTATCGTTGCCCACACGAAGCCGACTGAGCGGAAAGACCGGACGGGCGAAATTTGTCTGAAGACCGGGCCATTTCCAAAGGGTTGTACGTCCGTATCGGAACGACACATCTTGGAAGTCTGCCTGCGGGTTCTCACCGGCGGCCTGCTGACGTTCTCGTTCTTCCAGCTGTTCGGTTGTCATCAAAACCATTCGGGCGGCGTGGACGGAGATTTGCGGCAGATAAAACTCACTGTCCGTCAGTTCGACATTTTCTCCCTCGAATGTAGTTTCATTGATTCGCCGCAGGGTTTCGGCCCGAATGTAAATCGGGATGGAGCGGGAGGGACTGAAGGTCCGCAGTTCAGCGTGGACCACTAAGGCCTGCCGGCGGAAGAAATCGTAATAGATTTCGTCGGCCCGGATGGTCATATCGCCTTCGGTCATCACGATATTGCCGGCCAGATAGACGCCTTCGATGGTTCCGGAGGCGATTTCGTTGCCGCCGGGACCCGGTCGGCTTTGGGTCAGCGAGTCGCCGGCATAATAAACCACAGCGCTGTCGGCCAGGAACTCCAGCAGCGTGCCTTCCTCGTCGCGTTTTTGCCACAGATAAAAGCGCCCGGAAATGGTGGCGGCTTTGCGGCCGTCCGGCAGGGTTCGGGTTTCGATTTCCGGGGCCGGTTCCCAAAGGGCGTTGATGTGAATCGGATAGGATACCGCGGGTTTGGACTCTGTTGGGGCGGCAGGCGGCTGAGCCAGACAGTTTTGGGCAGCGGCGGCTTTCTGGACGGCCGGAATGTGCGGAGACAGAAAACGGTCTTTCATCTGCGGCACATACGCTGTCAAAGGAGGTACGGGCCCCTGCCGAACTCGCCGGAATGTTTCCGTCGCTCGCGTGTAAAGCGGCTCACTCTCGAGGGATTCGGCTGGGAGGGTTTTTTCCTGACGGGCCGTTACGAAAACCTGTCCGGTTACCAGAAACCGAACCGCCAGCCGGTGTGCATTTTCTGCTATCGGCACGGAAAGAACCGTCATTTTGGAACGGCTCCCTTTTTTCAAAGAGACCCCGCCTTCCAGATACAGATGGACTTCGTAATACTGCCCTTCGGAAAGGCCGGATGTTTCCCCGCGCAACTGGAGCAGGGCCACGGCCCGCTCGGCGGAGAATTGATTGTCGCCGATTGTTCCTTCAACTCCCTCTTCGAGGAGCAGGCGGCTTTGTCCCTGGGAATCTGCTGCTGTTCGAACCATTCGGGAGGCGGACAGATGTAAATCCTGGCCTGCCGGGAACAGAGAGGTACTCTCTGCCAGGGCTGTTCCCGCCGCGGCGCCGAACAACCAGAAAAGCCATCCGATCCTTCGAATCTGCATGAGTTAAACCTTTCCGGAAGCAAACCAGACTCTCTGTATCTTTTCCGTGGAGAACAATCGGCTCTTCAAACCTGGAGATTATATCGATTCAGCGGGTCAATTCCATACAAAAAAGCGAATAATCGAGAGGTTTCGGCGGGGGAGAGGGGCTTTGTTTTTTACAGTCGTCTGTATTGGATAACCGCCCGATAGAGCCCGTTAAGCCGGGCGGTCCTGATGATTTGCGGAGGATACTTTTCATTGCGGGGCTGGAGGCGAATCTCGTCTTTGGAATCAAAAAAGACCCGCTTGAAGGTGGTCTCATAGGGGTTTTGGAGGCGGATTAGGCAATCCGCCCCGCTTTGGACCGGTGCGGCCGGGGAAAAAATCACGATATCGCCCTGACGAAACTCCGGCTCCATCGAATCGCCGACCACCCGCAGGGCAAAGGCGTTCGGGTCGTGCAGGTCCGGAGCCAGGACATAGTCATCGGCCACCCCGGCCGGATAGCCGAGGTCGTCAAAATCGTTCGGGTAGCCGGCAGCTACTTTGTTGATGACAGGTATCCAGTTTCCAGGAGTGCGGTTCAGAGCATCCGGGTCCCCCTGACGGAATAATTTGTGCAATTCCGAGATGCTTTGCCGTCGGGTGAGGATGTTTTGGATGAGCGTTCTGTACTTGCGGTTTTCGGCGCTGAGGGTCTCAAATTCCCTGCGGATATCAGCAGGGATTTTCTCTTTATGGGCCAGATGCAGGAGATAACCGCTCTTGAACCGGAGAATTTTTTCGAGTTTGCAAATCAATTCATCCGACGGCGGGTTTTTGACTCGTCCGGTCTCGATGGTGGAAAGGTAGGGCTTGGAAAAGCCGGTCTTGGCGGCCACTTCATCTAAGGTCAGCCGGAGTTCCTTGCGCTTTTGACGGATGACTTGTCCGAAGGTCATACGGCCAGTTTAACAACTGTTTGTAAAACAATCAAAGAATATTTGATAAATATCTAACAAGGGAAAGATAAAAAATGAGTGGGTCTGTAAGCCGAGTTCTGTTCCCCGCACCTACTTGAAAAGCCGAACGGGTTCTGTCTTGAAAGATTGAAGTCGTCCAAATCAAAACCCTCTGTTCTTCAAGTAGGTGCGGGGCGGCGGTTATTACACTGGACCGATTGTTGCCAATCGGCTCTGCCGGAAGGTTTCCCCTCCGGCAAGCAACCTACCCGCCGGAATTGCCCGGGCCAGGCTCCGGCATACTTGGTTTTGCAGGCGGCGGGGTTTGCCGTGCCGCTGCCGTTGCCGACAGCGCGGTGCGCTCTTACCGCACCTTTTCACCATTGCCTGTACCCCGCATCTACTTGGAGGGTAGTCCGTTTCTTCCGCTAAAGGGTTGAAGCACCCGCTGCAAGAGATACCAAACACTCCAAGTAGGTGCGGGGCCATCGGCTGTGTGTTTTCTGTGGCACTTTCCCTCGGGTTGCCCCGGGCGGCCGTTAGCCGTCGCCGTGCCCTGTCCTGCTCGGACTTTCCTCCCCGCACCTACTTGGAGCGTAATCCGGTTTTTCTGCGGAGGGGTTGAACCATCCGCTGCAAGAGACTTCAAACACTCCAAGTAGGTGCGGGGCAACCGCCCGACCCACTCTTCTTTTATTATACGAAAAAAATTCTTTCGAGAGCAACGATTCAAAAATTATTTCTATTTCCGGGAAACAAAGCGGCGAAAATAACCTGATTGTCTGAAACGGTTTACAATAAAGGATATAATACGCCTTGTAATCTCTGAAAATATTTTCGTTTTTCACGTCTTTTTAATTTTGTCTTGGTTAACATTTTGGATATAATAGTTGCTAAGTTAGGAGAAGGAGGGTAATCCCTTCGGGACTATCCTCCTTAACTTTTGCGCGTTTTTCGGACTGAACATCTCATTCCGCCGTTGACCCCTGTTTTTCAGTTTTGGGGCGAATGGCCAGTTTGTTGGCTCCATCCACAAACAGGATTTTGACCAGCGGGTTTTCTTCAATCCATTCGTTGACCAGAGACTGGGGGTTTTTCACGGCCGTTAAATGAATCTTTTTCACCAGCGGCTCCTCGAGCTGGGTGTAGATATAAAACCTGCTCAGACGACGCAGCAGCTGGGCAAACCGGTAGGGCTTGTGGCTGTACAGTTTGTACTGCGCCGGTTTTTCGCGGAGGATTTGTTCAATCGGCTCGGTCAGCTTCAGATAAAAATCCCTGTAGGCAATCTGCGGACAGATGCCGTTGGTACAGGCCGCCAGAAACAGGATTTGCCCCCCGTCGAGCACGACCCGATGGGTCAGCTCCAGCGCCCGCTGGGCGATATACAAATCGCTGTCGTCCGGATGTCCGCCGCAGGAGATGACCATTCGCTCCACGCGCGGAAGGGTATATTCCGTATGTTCATCCACGGCGAAGAAGGCCTGCGGGGTGACCTCCTGAGCCGGTCCGAACCGGGCCCAGTACAGTTTGCTTTTGTCGCTGATGGTCACGACAGCCCAAACGGCTCGCCCCCGAACAATTTTTTCCATTGCCTCCAGCTGATCCGCCGCCAGCGGCTGAAGTCGGCGGGCCGGGTTCGGATGCCAGGGATGCGCGCCGGAAATCGAGCGGCTGTCAAAGGTCAGACTGTGATTGACCTGAGCGGTTTGGAAAGCGCAGGCGCCCGGCACAAAGTTTTTGACGGGGTTGGAGTAGCCCGCAAAGTAGTGAAATTTGACATCGCTGAAGACAAGAAACACATCCGCATTGTCCAGAACGGCGTTGTAAAGGATCGGCGTGCCGTATTTTGTTCTGCCCGCATCCGACATCCGGGACGTCTGGCAGTCGTGGAGGACGGTTTCATACGAAAAGATTCCCGCCTGCCGCACCAGCTGCACAATTTTTTCGAGGATGGCTTTGTTTTCCGGTGTTTGGGCGGTGTGGGTGCCGGTGCAAATCAGGAAGGACAGCTGTTCGGCGCCTTTCAGCAGCCCAAAGACCGGCGGCAGGACCGCATTCCACGGAAAATCTCTTGTCCCGTCCGGCAGCAGCACACAAAGACGCTTTCCCTGAATCTGCTGAACAAACTGCCGGGCCTGCGGGCGGGCAGACAGATTTACGAGGGAATCCTGCGGGTGAGCATCCGCCATCGGTCTGGGCCGAATCCAGCCGGCCAGATTTTCCGAAGGCAGGTAGAGTTTCATCTGTTCCCGGCCGTAGTGAAGCGACACTTCCATACAGCTCATTGTACGCGCTGCTTCGATGGAAACAAGGCTTCAAAAAAAATCGAAAAAGAAACTTGACACGATTGAAACATATGTTTAATATGTTCGTTTTAAACAAACGTTTGATTTATGGAAAATACCGATAATAACCCTGAAATCAGTTCAGATACTCGAAATCGGCTTCTCGATGCTGCGGAAAAGCTCTTTTGCCAGCGGGGGTTCGAGGGAACGTCGGTTCGGGACATCACCGCCGAAGCCGGCTGCAACATCGCCGCGGTAAATTACTATTTCGGAAGCAAGGAAAAACTTTACGAAGAGATGTTTCACAGGCGGCTTTCGGAAAAGATTCAGGGTCACATGAAAACCATCGAGCGGGTTTGCGGCCGGTCCGATGCGACGATTGAAGACCTGCTGCGCGAACTGGTGCGTCCGACGATGGAATCGGCTTTGCGGGGGGATACCTGGTCGCGTGTGGCGCGGTTTCTGGTTCGGGAGGCCCTTCATCGACGTTTTGATCGGGACAAAATCGCCGCGGAACTGATTGACAAATTTTTTGAGCGGCTGGCGGCGGCATTTCAGCAGCTGCTTCCGGGGCTTGAGAAGCGGGCGGCGTGGCGGGCGGTCCTGACATTCGAATCGCTCGTGATGCACCCGATTTTGTTTTTTGAGATGTATGACCTGGTGCTGCCGGGCTTTACGGTAGAGGAAATTACCGAGCAGATCGTTCGGGTTGGAGCAGCCGGGCTTCGGAGTTGTTTGAAAGGAACAGCGGAATGATGAACGCATCTGTCAGAGGATTTCTTGTTTTGCTGCCGATGGGGATGATTTTTACGGCGGGTTGTAGGGTGGGGCCGGATTATCAGCCGCCGAAGCCGCAGATGCCTGCGGCCTGGAGCCGGCTGGAGGATGCCTCCGCCCCGTCGCCGGACCTCTTCAAACACTGGTGGACGGTGCTGGACGACCCTGTGCTGGAAGGACTGATTCAGCAGGCCCTTGAAAGCAATCTGTCCCTGCAGGAGTCTTATTTCCGCATTCAGGAGGCGCGGGCCCTGCGCGATGCCGCCGCCGGCGGACGGTATCCGTCTGTAGGCGCTTCAGGTTCCTATACGCGCAGCCGACAGAGTGAAAATACTGCGTTTGCATACGGCGGGGGCACGGAAATCAGTACCTATTCGGCAAGTCTGGATGCCCTCTGGGAGCTGGATTTGTTCGGACAAATCCGACGTTCCGTCGAAGCGGCGCAGGCATCCCTGGAGGCGACGGTCGAATCCGAAAGGGCGGTGCGGGTGAGTTTGTGTGCAGAGGTCGCGTCAGTTTATGTGGAGCTGCGCACAACTCAGCTGCGGCTTCGCTATGCCCTGCAGAATCTTCAAACGCAGCAGGAAACGCTTCGTCTGACCTACAGTCGTTTTGACGCCGGACTGGCCCCGGAACTGGATGTGGCGCAGGCCCGTCAGAATCTGGCGAACACAGAAGCCCAGATTCCGCTTCTTCGGCTGGCCGAACAGCAGGCGATCCATCGGCTGGCGGTGCTTCTGGGGCGTTTTCCGCGGGATTTTGAGATTGGAGCCGCACGTGCCGATTTAATTCCGACACCCTCAGAAGGAGGCATTCCTCCCACGGTGCCGGCGGATTTGCTTCGCCAGCGTCCGGATATCCGGCGGGCTGAGCGTCAGCTGGCGGCCCAAAGCGCCCGCATCGGAATCGCCGCCGCGCAGCTGTATCCGTCATTGTCTCTGTCCGGGGTGTTCGGGCTGTCGTCGGAGCATTTTTCCGATTTGGGCCGCTGGTCCAGCCGGACGTTTTCCTTCGGCCCCAGACTGGATTGGAATCTGTTTGCGGGCGGGCGGCTTCGCCGTCTTGTGGAGGCCGAAAAGGCGCGGTTTGAGCAGCTGTATTCGGCTTACGAACAGACGGTTCTGGCCGCCGTCGAAGAGGTCGAAAACGCCATAGCGGCTTATGCCCGCCATCAAGAGCGTCTGGGGGCTCTCCGGCGTTCCGCGGCGGCCGCAGAAGATGCCGTTCGGCTGGTAGAAGCCCTGTATCGAAACGGGCTGACGGATTTTCAGAATGTACTGGATGCCCAGCGGACGCTGTATGCCCAGCAGGATTCTCTGGCCGCCGGCGAAGGGGCCGTGGTGCTGGACTTGATTCGGCTCTACAAAGCTCTCGGCGGCGGATGGGACCCGTCTCAGGAACAAAATCTTCCTTCCTCCGCAGAATCTCAGAAACAATCCTAACTGGTTTTGAGGGGACTTTCGAAAGGATACAAGTTTATGAAAAGTCGAAAAGCCGTTGCCGTTGCTGCTGCCGTGACCGTACTGCTTGTATTGATTCTGGCTGTCGGTATCTGGTTTTGGATGCACCGGCCTAAAGTCGGCGCACAGTCGGCTCAGCGGGGACCGATGCCCCTGCCGGTTGTCGCCTGTGAGGTTCGGGATGTGACGGATTATTACGAGTTTACCGGCACGACGGAGGCCGTTGATTCCGTGGAGATTCGGGCCCGCGTGGAGGGGTATCTCCAGGGGATTCATTTTACCGACGGCCAGCTGGTCGAAGAAGGGCAGCTGCTGTTTACGATTGAACCGCAGGCCTACGCCGCCCGCCGGGATGAAGCGGCAGCCCGTCTGAAGGCGGCGGAAGCTGAGCTGGAACGGGCCCGCGTGGATTTGGAGCGAATCGAAAAGGCCATTGAGACCAACGCCGTCAGCCGGCAGGACCTGTCCACTCGCCGGGCGGCTTTTCTGTCGGCTCAGGCGTCGGTCGATGCCGCCCGTGCCGCTTTGGCCGATGCGGAGCTGAATCTGAGTTATACCCAGATTCGAAGCCCGCTGCGCGGACGCATCGGACGCCATCTGGCGGATGTGGGCAATCTGGTCGGTCCCCAGTCCAAACCGGTCCTGGCTTCTGTGGTCCGAACGGAGCCGATGTATGTGTTCTTTTATATGAGTGAGTCGCTGCTGGATGCCGACCTTCTTGGCCGGATTCGTCAGGCGGACGGGGACAATCCGGTGCCGTTTTTTGTCGGGTTCGGCGACCGGACGGACTATCCGTTTGAGGGGCGTCTGTGCTTTGCGGACAACACGGTGGACCCGCGGACGGGGACGGTCTATGTTCGGGGGCAGCTGAGCAACGAAAAAGAACAGCTGCTGCCGGGGATGTTTGTCCGCGTACGGGTGCCGATTCGACAGCGTCCGAAAGCTGTTTTGATTCCCGAAAAGACGATTCAGACGGATTTGGGCGGGAAATATGTCCTGGTTGTCGGAGAGGGGCAGATGCTCCAGCGGCGCGATATTGTTTTGGGAGCATCAGAAGGAACGATGCGGATTGTCCTGCAGGGTCTGGACGGCAGTGAGACCATTCTTGCGGGCGGCTTTTATATGGCTCGCCCCGGGATGCCGATTCAGCCCGTTCCGGCGGGTCAGATGCCGCCGGGAGCCGGCGGAGCACCGGGCGCCGCAGGCGGTCCGGCTCCGGCCGGAAAACCCTGACCGTTTTCAGAGCCGATTTGAGGAGAAAAAGCGATGCAGTTCAGCAGATTTTTTATTGATCGGCCGGTATTTGCGACGGTCATCTCGATTGTGATTATGCTGGTGGGGCTGATTGCCCTGCCGCTTCTGCCGGTGGAAAAAACCCCCGATATTGCTCCGCCGACCGTGATGGTGGAAGCCCAGTATCCGGGCGCCAGTGCGGAGGTGATTGCGCAGACCGTCGCCACGCCGCTGGAGCAGGCCATCAACGGCGTGGACGGAATGCTCTATATGACCTCCAGCAGCAGCGACACCGGAATGATGATGCTGACGGTGACGTTTGAAGTCGGCACGGATGTGGATATGGCGACGGTGCTTGTGCAGAACCGGGTGGCGACCGCCGAGCCGCAGCTGCCGGAGGAGGTCAAGCGCTACGGCATCCGCACGCACAAGCGCTCCCCGAATATTACGATGCTTCTGGTTTTTCAGTCATCAGACAGCCGCTACGATGATGTGTATGTGAGCAACTATATCAATCTATATATTAAGGATGTTCTGACGCGTGTGCCCGGCGTCGGACAGGTGGAGGTGTTCGGGGCCAAGGATTTTGGGATGCGTCTGTGGCTGGACCCGGAGAAGATGCGGGCCCGGCAGCTGACGACGGATGACGTGCTCGCGGCGGTCCGCCGACAGAATATTGAGGTGGCCGCCGGACAAATCGGCGGTATGCCCAGCCCGCCGGACCAGCAGTTCCAGTGGACGATTCAGACCAAGGGCCGTTTGAGCACGCCGGAGGAATTCGGGAATATTATTCTTCGGGCGGAGGAAAACGGGCGTCTGCTGCGGCTGAAGGATGTCGCGCGGGTCGAGCTGGGGGCCCAGAATTATTCCTGGTCGGTGCGTCTGCGGGGCAAGCCCGCGGTGGCGATGGCCATTTATGCCACGCCGGAAGCCAACGCCCTGCGGGTGGCCGACGGGGTGCGGGATGCACTGGCGGAATTGTCCAAATCCTTCCCCAAGGGACTCACCTACGAAGAGCCGTACAATCCGACGCTGTTTATTCGGGAATCTCTGCGGGAAGTGGTTTCAACACTGCTGATGGTTGTGGCACTGGTGGTACTGACGGTCTTTGTTTTTCTGGAGGACTGGCGGGCGACGCTCGTGCCGGCGGTGACGATTCCCGTCTCGCTGATTGGAACACTGGCGGTAATGCTGGCCCTCGGCTTTACCATCAATACGCTCTCGCTGTTCGGTCTGGTGCTGGCCATCGGGATTGTGGTGGACGATGCGATTGTCGTGGTGGAAAACTGCTCGCGTCTGATTGCGGATGAGAAATTGTCTCCGCGGGCGGCGGCCATCAAAGCGATGGAGCAGGTAACCAGCCCGGTGATTG
The DNA here is from genome assembly GCA_035378985.1 of Anaerohalosphaeraceae bacterium. NCBI lineage: Bacteria > Pseudomonadati > Planctomycetota > Phycisphaerae > Sedimentisphaerales > Anaerohalosphaeraceae > Anaerohalosphaeraceae bacterium. The sequence continues at coordinate 91,434 of DAOSUR010000011.1, read as the reverse complement.
CCACCACGCTGGTATTGCTGGCGGTCTTTGCCCCCACGATTCTGGCCCCGGGGATTACCGGAAAACTCTATCAGCAGTTTGCCGTGACGCTGTCGGTGGCTGTCTGCTTTTCGACCCTCAATGCCCTGACGCTCAGTCCGGTGCTCTGTGCGTTTCTGCTGCGGCCGCAGGAGCACAAAAGAGGCCGCTTTTTCCGCTGGTTTGATCACTGGCTGAAGCGCACGACAACGGCTTATACGGGAGTAGTTCAAAGCATCCTGCGGCGGACAGTGATTGCGCTGGCCGTCTTTGCCGTCCTGACAGTCGTGGGACTGACCGGTTTTGAAAAGTTGCCGACCGGCTTTCTGCCGACAGAGGACGAAGGGGCCATCTTTCTGGGTGTGCGGCTGCCGGAAGGGGCTTCGCTGCACCGCACAGAGCAGGTGATGGAACGAGTCAATGCGATTCTGGCGCAGACGCCCGGCGTGGCCAATTTTGCCAGCATCAGCGGGTTTTCAATGCTGCAGGGGGGAATGATGGCCAACGGCGGAACCTGCTTTATCCGGCTGGAGCCCTGGTCCAAGCGGCGCGACCCGCAGCTGCATGTGTCGGCGATTGTGCAGCGGCTTCAGCAGCAGCTGTTTATGATTCCGGATGCGCTGTGTCTGGCCTTTCAGCCGCCGGCGATTATGGGTCTGGGGACCACCAGCGGCTTTGAGGTGCAGATTCAGGACCGCGGCGGCGTCGGGCTGGAGACTCTGGCGCGGATCGGCAGCGACTTGGTCTTTGAAGGTCAGAATGATCCAATCCTTACGCAGCTGAACAGCACATTTGAGGCCGCCGTACCTCAGCTGTATCTGGAGGTGGACCGCGTGAAGGCCCAGACGCTCGATGTGCCGCTGGAGAACGTCTTTAACGCCCTTCAGACCTATCTGGGAAGCACCTATGTGAATGATTTTAATCTGTTCGGCAGGACGTTTAAGGTGATGGCGCAGGCCGAGGCGGACTTCCGCTCGAAAGCCGAGCACATCGGCCGGCTGGAGGTTCGCAATCGGTCCGGTCAGATGGTGCCGCTGCGTACGCTGGTTTCCGTTCGCGAAACGGCCGGGCCGCAGACGATTACGCACTACAATCTGTATCCGGCGACGCGGCTGACCGGTTCCGCCCGGCCCGGCTGCAGCTCCGGTCAGGCCATCGAGCGGGTCCGTCAGCTGCTCGAGGAAAAACTGCCGGAGGGAATGGGGTATGAATGGTCGGGAATGAGTCTGCAGGAAGTCAAGGCCGGCGGAATGATGATATACCTGTTTCTGCTGGCGTCTTTGTTTGCCTACCTGTTTTTGTGTGCCCAGTACGAAAGCTGGACGATTCCGATTGCGATTGTGCTGGCGGTGCCGCTGGGCATTCTGGGAGCGGCGGGCTATACCTGGCTGCGGGGACTGGACAATAACATCTATACCCAGATGGGAATTGTTCTGCTGATCGGCGTTGTCTGCAAAACCTCGATTCTGCTGGTGGAGTTTGCCAAGCAGCTGCACGAGGAGGGCCGCTCGGTGGTGGATGCCGCGGTGGAGGCCGCCCGGATTCGCTTCCGCCCGATTCTGATGACGGCGCTGACGACAGCGCTGGGAATGGTGCCGCTGGTGGTGGCCAAGGGAGCCGGTGCTGCAGCTCGGCAGGCGCTGGGAACCACGGTCTTCGGCGGAATGATTGTCGCCACCGTGCTGGGCGTGGTGCTGATTCCTGTCTTCTACACGGTGGTTCAGCGAACCAAAGAAAAAGCCGCTGAACTGGAAGGGAAGATTCTTGACGCCGCAACGCATTGGCCGGGATAATAGTCCGCGGAGAGATGCGGATGCGGATTGTACAGATAACACCGGGCTCGGGCGACCAGTTTTACTGTGAGAACTGCCTGCGCGATACCGCACTGGTGCGGGCGATGCGCCGGCTGGGGACGGATGTGGTGCTGGTGCCGATGTACCTGCCGCTGTCGCTGGACGGAGACAATTCGCTGGAGCGCACGGAAGTCTTTTTCGGCGGCATCAATGTCTATCTTCAGCAGAAGCTGGGGCCGCTGGGGCGCCTTCCGGGTCCGCTGCGGCGCTGGCTGGATTCGGAGGCCCTTTTGCGGCGCATCAGCCGACGGGCCGGAATGACCAGTGCCCGCCAGCTGGGGGAAATGACGCTGTCGATGCTCGAGGGCCCGCAGGGACGCCAGGCCGCTGAACTGGACCGTCTGACGGATTTTCTGGCTTCCTTGGACCGCAGGCCTGATGTGATTCTTCTGTCCAATCTGCTTTTGGCGGGCCTGGCCGGACCGCTTCGGCAGCGGCTGGGCTGTCGGCTGATGTGCTGGCTGCAGGATGAAGACGGGTTTATTGACGGGCTGGGGGAGCCCTGGACAAAGCGCGTCTGGCAGCGGCTCAGGGAGCTGCTCGAACATTTTGACCTGTTCCTGCCGGTCAGCCGCTATTATGCCGAAGTGATGAAAAACCGTCTGGGCATTGCGGAAGAGAAACTGTTTGTCTGCCCGCCCGGTCTGGAGCTGGCGGATTATGCGCCCGCACAGACGCCTCCTGCGGAGCCGACGATCGGCTTTCTGGCGCGGATGGCGTTTATCAATGGGCTGGACATCGCTGCGGAGGCCTTTGCACAGCTGACCTCCAGGCCGGGGCTGGAGCGTCTGCGGCTGCTGATTTGCGGGGGAAAGAACGCCGCCGATGAGCCGATGATTTGCTCCGTTCGGGACAAACTCGCTCAGGCGGGACTGTCCGAGCGGGTTCGCTTTTTCGAACGATTCGAAAAGGCCGAGCGTCTGGCGTTTCTGCAGCAGATTCACCTGCTGGTCTGCCCGGTGCGGTACAGTCCGGCGTATGCGATGAATGTGCTGGAGGCGATGGCCTGCGGGGTGCCGTTTGCCGCCCCCCGCACAGGGGTCTATCCGGAATGGGCCCAGCAGACCGGCGGGGGAGTCCTGTATGAGCCGAACAGTCCGCAGGCCCTTGCAGAGACCCTCGAACCGCTTCTGCGCAGCCCGCAACAGACCGCTCAAATGGGACAAACTGCCCGGCAGGCCCTGCGGAATCATTTCGATATGGAACAAAATGCCCGCCGTTTTCTCCAGCGGCTGGAGCCGAAAACCAGACCGTAGTTTTTCGACCCTTTTGAGGAGCCGTCTATGCTCGAGCTCAAGCAGGTCCGGAAACGCTATTCGACCGCCGCCGGCCCCCTGGAGGTGCTGCGGGGAATCGACCTGCGGCTGGACAAAGGGCAGTCGGCCTCCATCGTCGGTCCGTCCGGCTGCGGCAAAAGCACCCTGCTGAACCTCATCGGCGGGCTGGATAAACCCGATGAGGGGGCTGTGTGGGTTGAGGGGCGGGACCTTTCGACAATGGATGAGGAGGCCCTGGCGGATTTTCGCAACCGTTTTGTCGGTTTTGTCTTTCAGCAGCATCATCTCCTGCCGCAGTGTACGGTTCTGGAGAATGTGCTCCTGCCGGCTTTGGCCGGCGGGCGGCTTCGGGAGGAGCCGTCGGCTCTGCATCGGCGGGCGATGGAGCTGTTGGAGCAGGTGGGGCTGGCCGACCGGGCCGGCGAACTGCCCGGACGGCTGTCCGGCGGCCAGCGTCAGCGGGCGGCGGTCGCGCGGGCCCTGCTTTTGCGGCCGGTGCTGCTGCTGGCCGATGAGCCGACCGGCTCGCTGGATGAACAGACCGCCGTATCGGTGATGAACCTGCTGGACGAGGTTCACCGTCTTCACGGCCTGACTCTGATTGTTGTAACCCATTCAGCCCTTCTGGCCGCCCGGATGCAGAGGCGGTTTGTGCTCTCCGGCGGCTTGCTTTCTGAGCAGACACAGGACGCTGTGCGATGACGCTGTTTCGCTGGCTCATTCGCTCGCTGGTTTTTGACCGCCGCATCTGGCTGGGAGTTGTGCTGGCGGCGGCGGCAGCCGTGACGGTCTTTACCAGTTCTCTGCTGGTCGGCGATTCGGTGCGACTGTCTCTGGCCCGGCAAAACCATCTGCGGCTGGGCCGAACCGGTCTGGTGCTGACGGCTTCTCAGACCCTTTTTCGGGCACAGCTGGCAAAGGACCTCTGCGATTCCCTCCAGCAGCCGGCAGCGGCGATTCTGCTGCTGAACGGCTGGGCAGAAAATGCCGACGGAACCGCCCGGGCCGTGAATGTCTCGATCATCGGCGTCGATGACGCATTCGCCGACTTTGCCCCGTCCGGAAAAGCACCCTGGCTGTCCGGTCTGGACGACGGAGCGGTGCTTAATGAACTCCTTGCCTCCCGACTGAACGTTCGGGCGGGAGATGAAATCATCCTCACCTTTGAAAAAATCGGCGGGCTGGCGGCCGAGTCGGTGCTGTTTCCGGAGTCCCAGCTGTCTGTCTCGGTTCGTCTGGCGGTTTCGGCCGTTGCGGATGCCGACTCCTTCGGCACATTCAGTCTGCGGGCCGATACGGCCGGTGCGCTGAATGTGTTTGTCCGCCTCGAAAAACTGGCCGAGCGGATTGAGCAGCCGCACCGGGCCAACGCCATTCTTCTGCCGGATAGCTGCGGGTTCTCGGAGGCCGAGCAGGCCCTTCGGCGGACCTTTTTGCCTGAAGATATCGGCTTGATTGTCCGTTCTCTCAAGGGCCAAACCGGCGGCGAGGTGCTCAGCCGGCGCATCTTTATTCCGGAGCCGATTGCCGAGGTGCTGCTGCGGGCGGATGAACAGGCCGTCGGCATCCTCACCTATTTTGTCAACGAAATCGCTCATCAGGACCGCCGCTGTCCCTATTCGACGGTTTCGGCAATCGCTCCGGCGTCTTCGGCGGACTTGACCGTCTTTTCGCTGCTGGCCGATGATGAAATCATTCTCAATGAATGGCTGGCCGACGACCTGAAGGCCGATGCGGGCGATATTGTCACCCTGACGTATTATGTTCCTGCACCCACCGGACGAACCCTGATTGAGCAGACGGCGGAATTTCGGGTGCATTCCGTGATTCCGATGATGGGATTGGGGGCGGACGAAACGCTGATGCCGGATTATCCCCAGCTGGCGCAGGCCGACAGCTGCCGCGACTGGAAACCGGGCATCCCCATCGACTTGAGCCGCATTCGCCCAAAAGACGAGGCCTACTGGAATCGATACCGCGGTTCTCCCAAGGCCTTTATTTCTCTGCCGCAGGCCCAGCGGCTCTGGGGCGGACGGTTCGGGAATCTGACAGCCGTGTGACTCGGTCCTTTGATGACTGCAAAACAGCTGACGGAGCATCTGCGGGCTTCTTTGCCGCCTGCGGCTGCCGGACTGCAGATTGAACCGGTTCGGCGGCAGGCCGCTCAGTCGTCCGTCGGAATGACGGACTTCAGCTCCCTGTTTTTCGGATTAAGTATGTTTCTGCTGGGTTCCTCGCTGCTGCTGACGGCGCTGCTGTTTCGCTTTGCCGTCGAGCGGCGGTCCGAACAAATCGGTCTGCTTAAAGCGCTGGGCTTTCGCCGCAGCCGCCTCCGGCTGATGTATCTGCTGGAAGGGCTGGTTTTGTCGGCGGCGGGGGCCTGTCTGGGGATTGTGCCGGCGGTTCTCTATACGCGTCTGCTGCTTTGGGCCCTGTCGGGCGTCTGGTCGCAGGCCGTCGCCGGGGCTTCTTTGGTATTTGATTTTCACGCCGCTACGCTTCTGAAAGGGGCGGCGGCCGGGCTGGCGGTTTCGCTTTTTTCGATGATGCTCTCGCTGCGGCACCGCCTGGCTTTGCCCGCCGCGGTCCTGCTGGGAATGCCCGCAGAGATTGCCCCTCCGCAATCTCCCAAACCGCGGCTTCTGTGGACCGCGGTTCTTCTTGGAATCCTCGGCCTTGTGCTGAGCGGCTGGGGGCTTCGCACAGACCTTCAGAAGGCCACAGCTGTCTTTTTTGTGTCCGGTTCGCTGCTGCTGGTGTCGCTGCTTTTGTTTCTGCGATACAGTCTTTCCGCATCGGGTATTCTTGTTTTCAAACGACCCGTCAGCGGTCTTATTTGGGCGGCCTGGCGGAATGCCTGCCGCCGGCCCGGCCGCTCGATGGCGGCAGCGGCTATGACCGCCGCCGGCGTCTTTCTGATTGCCGCTGTTTCCCTGAATCAAAAGTCACCGCCGAAGGATGTTCGCAACCGCCGCAGCGGCACCGGCGGATTTGTTCTGACGGCCGAAAGTGCTCTGCCGATTCTGCAGAACCTGCCGGAGGCCGCCGCTCGGCTTGCCCCCGAGACAGCCTGGGATGCGCTGGGGCTGGAAGGAGCGGCCGCCTTTCGGGTTCGAGAGGGCGAGCCGGCGAGCTGTCTGAATCTGAATCGGGCCGTTCAGCCGCGGCTTCTGGGGGTTGACCCGGCTTCGCTCCGCAACCGCAGGGCCTTTGTCTTTCGGGAGGTTCTGCCGGGCACAGCATCGTCTCTGGAGGATGCCTGGCATCTGCTCGAGGCCGACTGGGGGCCGGATATCGTGCCGGCCGTCGGCGATATCGGAACGGTCTATTGGGCCCTCGGACGCAAGGTGGGCGATACACTTGTGCAGACCGATGAGCAGGGACGCCCCTTTACCCTGAAGATTGTCGGCATGCTCGAATCCTCTGTGCTTCAGGGCAGCCTGATTCTTCCTGAAAAGGCGTTTCTGGAGCGGTTTCCTTCGACGGCAGGCTATCAGGTCTTCCTGCTCGATGCGCCGCCGCAGAAAGCCGAAGCCCTTTCTGCGGCTCTGAGCCGAACATTCCGTCGATGGGGGCTGGAGGTCGTTCCGACGGGTCAGCGGCTGGCGGTCTTTCAGGCAGTTGAAAATACGTATCTGTCCATCTTTTTGGTGTTGGGCGGGCTGGGGCTTCTGCTGGGGACGGTCGGGATGGGCTGGGTGCTCTGGCTGAATATTCTCGAGCGGCGGGGAGAACTGGCGATGATGCAGGCCGTCGGTTTTCGCAAACAGGTTCTTGTCTCAATGCTGGTTCAGGAGCATCTGCTTGTTCTGTCGGCCGGTGTGCTTGGCGGCTTGCTGTCCGCTGTGCCGGCGGTGCTGCCCGCCCTGGCCGGGCGGATTGAACCGGTGCCGTTCGGACTGCTGCTGACGGCCCTGACTGCTGTTGTCCTGAGCGGCTGGCTGTGGATTCGTCTGGCGGCGGCCACCGCTCTGTCCGGGCCGATTCTGAACGCCCTGCGAAGCGAATAAGATAGACAAGGACGCCCTTTTCCATTATCCTGCCGGCTATGATTGCACGAAGAAAAACACGAACCGTTCAGGTGGGTTCCGTTCGGCTGGGCTCGAAACATCCGATTGTCATCCAGTCGATGACCAAGGTCTTCACCACCCGCGTGGCCGCCTGTGTGCAGCAGATTGTCCGGCTTCAGGAGGCCGGCTGCGGTCTGGTTCGGCTGGCGGTGCCCACGCGAAACGACACCCGGGCCTTCGCCCGCATCGTCCAGCAGGTTTCGATTCCGCTGGTTGCAGACATTCACTTTTCGGCGGAGCGGGCGATTGAGGCCATTGAGGCCGGCGCCGCCAAGATTCGGCTCAATCCGGGCAACATCAAGGACCGCCGCGACATCCTGCGGATTATCGACTGCGCCAAACGGCACGGCATTGCCATCCGCATCGGCGTCAATGAAGCGAGCATTCGCGACTTAACAAGCGGCGATACGGCGTTGGACCGCCGCGTGCGTCTGATGCGCACGGAAATGACCCGGTATGTGCGGCTGTTTGAGAAGGCCGGCTTTGACAATCTGGTTCTCAGCGCCAAGAGCGCCGATACGGTGCGGACGATTGGAATCAATCGGCTTCTGGCAAAGGATTTTGACTATCCGCTGCATCTGGGGCTCACGCATGCGGGCCTTCCGGAGGATGCCGCCGTTCCTTCGGCGGTGACGCTCGGGGCGCTGCTGGCGGAGGGCATCGGCGATACGATTCGCGTCAGTGCCGCCGGCGACCCGGTCGAGGAAGTCAAAATTGCTCGACAGATTCTTCTTTCGCTGGGGCTGCAGGAGCCGACCGGCCCGCAGCTGATTGTCTGTCCGACCTGCGGGCGGTGCCGCATCAATGTGGTTGCTCTGGCCCGCAAGGTCAAAAAAGAACTGACACATCTGAACAAGCCTATTCGTGTGGCAGTGATGGGCTGTGTGGTCAACGGCCCCGGCGAAGCGGCGGATGCAGACATCGCCGTCTGTGCCGCCGAAGGCAAGGGCTTTTTGTATCGGCAGGGGGTCCGGACGGCTATTGTGCCTGCCGAACGGCTGCTGGAGGCCCTGCGGGGAGAACTTCGCCGCTGCCGATAACCGACGCAGCTCCATCAACACAGGGGATTGGGGACGAGATGTTCAAGCGGCTCAAATCCGATTTATATGCCTGCGGACAGGAAGGTCTGCCGAAGGAAATTACAGTGGACGGTCGGCGGTATCGGCTCCTTCGCACCTTCAAGCACGATTTCTTTGCAGCCACCGGGCTGTATGAGGCCGTTTTGGCCGACAAGCCCGAGGTCGGCACCCTGAAGGTGCTCAAAGTCGCTCGGATGCAGCCGTTTCTGGGGTTTGGGCTTCTGTGGCTGGGACGGCGGCTGTGCCGGCGGGAACTGGAGATTCTCGAGCGCCTGCAGGATATGGACCAGGTGCCGCATCTGGTCGGACGCTGGGGGCCGACGGGGTTTCTGTATGACTATATTGAGGGGCGGTCGCTGGATGAAAAGCCGCCGATTCCGGATGATTTTTTCGACCAGTTATCGCATCTGCTCGAGCGGCTGCATCGGCGCGGCATCTGCTATGTTGACTTGAACAAGCGGGGCAATATTCTGGTCGGACGCGACGGACGACCCTATCTGATTGATTTTCAGATTTCCTTGGTCTTCAGCCGAAGCGGACGGCTTTGCCGGCTGCTTCAGCGGGAGGACCGCTATCATCTGCTCAAGCATAAGCGGCGGCTTCGAGCGGACCTGATGAGCCCGCAGGAACGGCAGGAAAGCTATCACAAAAGCATCTGGATTCAGGTTCACCGCGCCCTGGCCTGGCCGTTTCGACAGCTGCGGCGGGGATTAATGCGGTGGTTTTACCGCCGGGGATACCTGCAAAGTCCGCCGCCCAACCAGCGCTCCCCTGAGAACGACCCGGCGCGCTTTGACCGGTAAGGGGCGGACCATCCCCCCGGGGCGGGCGGAGAAGATATCCGCTTTGCAGGACTGCTTAACTGAAGCTCCGCTTGACGTTGGTGCTGCGTCCGGTGCGGCGCTTGCGCGACAGAATCTGACGGCCTTTCTTTGTCCGCATCCGAGCCCGAAATCCGTGCTTGCGGGCCCGCTTGATTAAACTCTTGCGATGATTTTCCATAGTTTACTCCGCTTTGGGCGTTAGATTTTTATGGATTCATTTTATCCTGTATATACAGGAGCGTAAAGATTATATCGGCCGGCAGGCGTTCGGCAAGAGGGTAATTTGGAAAAGAGGGAAATGGAGTGTTCACCGCGGATGACGCAGATTGGGGAGATGAAGGATTACGAATTTAAGAATGAAGAAGATCTTCCCGGCAGCCGGAAGACGGCGGCCAGCGGCCGGAAGGAATTCGAATCGTAAAGTTTTTCTCTATGAGGAGGCTGCAGTGAGGGAGACGATAGTCTTTTCCTTTTATCCTCCGGTTATATTCAGTCAATCTTCAAGGCCATCCCAAAGCCCGGAGCCGAGGAAGCGACCAGTTTTCCCTCCCGCAATTCATAGCGGCCCAAATCGACCTGCTCGCTCGTGCAGGTTACACCTTCGATAGTCACAACATTCCCTAAACCCGCCGCCAGGTGAGCGACATAATTCGTCTTCAGGGCGGAGCCCCAGGCATGGGGCGAGGCGAGGGCCCCCATCTTTTTCAGCTGTCCCATCAGCGCCCGCCACTGGGTCAATCCATACCCGCAGACATCATACAGATTGACATCCAGCAGACCGTCCCGGAGCAATTCCATAATCAATGTGTGCTCGGGATTTGCCTCTCCATCCGCCAGCAGCGTTTTTTTCTTGTTTTTCTCCAGCCACGCCCTCAGTTTCTCGTAGTCTTCGCGGGTTTCCCGAAACGGCTCTTCGATCCAGAACAAATCCACATCCCCGATTCCCTCCAGATACCGAAGAAACTCCTCACAAGTAAACCCGTCATTCCCATCCACCAGAATGGCAGTCCCCGGAAAGGCCTCTGCGATTTTCTTTGTGACTTCAATATCCCGTCGGAGGCCGGCCTCTTTTTCCATCCACCGGTTTCCTCGGCCGATTTTCACTTTCAGCTGACGATAGCCGAAGTCGATGTCCTGTCGGCAGTTTTGCAGCACCCGGTCGATGCCGGCGGGATTTTCCGGCGGCTCCAGGTCATCGAAATAAATCATACCGCTGTAGCAGGGATTGGCCTGCGGCCCCTGCGAGCCGAGCATCCGGTAAACAGGAATATTCAGGATGATTCCGGCCAAATCGTGAAGGGCAAAATCCAACGGACGCGCCTCCGGCCTCAGGATTCCGACCGCCGGGTCAAAGAGCTCTGAGACAGGCATTCCTTTGAAAGGCGGGAGAATCTCTTCGGCCCGCCGCGGGTCTGCAAGAAATGGTCCCCAGCCGCCTGCCCCTTGGTCAGTTCGAATGCGGCAGATCGTTTCTCTCGCGCCTCGCCCGTGAACATCCAGTCGCGAGTTCTTTCCGACAAGTCGGGGCCAGTTGAGCTGCACGGTTTGTATGTCCAGGGAAGACAAGCGATGCCCTGCCAGGGTCTTTTTCCAGCTCTCGGCGTTTTCCGGAAAATCTGCGAAGAGGCGGGGACTGAAACCCGCCGCGGCCAAGGCCGCCGTGTGCCCGATAAATTGACGCCGATTCATAATCATACGGTTAACCTTTCAATCGTTTGTTTCCTCAGCCGATGCTCCAAAATGCTCATTCCGTCGCTGTACAGAATACGGCAAATCCGGACGGAATACGAATGGAAAAATTGGTCTTTCTGTGGTAGAAAAAGACATTCAAGGGAAAGGGCGGGCTATGGCAGTTCAGTTCATTCTGGGTCGGGCGGGCACGGGCAAGACGCGGCTGTGTCTGGAGGCCGCGGCGGAGGCCCTGCGCCGCGACGAGCCGCACCCGCTGATTCTGCTGGTGCCCGAGCAGGCCACCTACCAGATGGAACAGGCGATGCTCTCGCTGTCGGACATCGAAGGATACCACCGTCTGCGGATTCTGTCGTTTCAGCGGCTGGGGTACTGGCTGTCCCCCGTCGGCGGGCGCTGGGAGCTCAGCCGCGTCGGCCGACAGATGATAGTCCGGCGGCTTCTGGCCGACTGCCGGGGGCGGCTGGAGCTGCTCGGCTCGGATGATGACTTTTCCGGCTCGGCCGGCCAGATGGCCGACGTGCTGGCTCAGCTGTACCGCGCCCAGATGACCCCGCAGCGGCTGGAGGAAATGGCCCGCGAACTGGCCGCGTCGGCCGGCAGCTCTCGGACCGACGCCAAACTCAAAGATCTGGCCGTCCTGCTGGGAGCTTATCAGGAGTTTCTGGAGGCCAATCAGGATTTTTACGATGCGGAACATCTTTTCCGGCAGGTCAGCCGGCGGATTGCAGAAGCGGATTTTCTGAAAGGGGCTCGTCTGTGGGTGGACGGTTTTTCCGGATTTACCGCCCGCGAAGAAGCGGTGCTGCTGGAATTGCTGAAGGTCTGTGCGCACTCGCAGATTGCGCTGTGTCTGGACCCCTCGGCCTTGAACGGTCCGCCGGACCCCTTGAGCATCTTTGCCCCGACGGAGCGGACTTACCAGCGGCTTTGTGAGCAGATTCACCGAGCGGGACTGCCGATGCAGGAGCCGATTGTGCTGGAGCAGCCGCGGCGGTGGACTCAGGCCCCGGCGCTGGAGTTTCTGGAACGGCACTTTGCCGAGGAATGGCCGCCGACTCTGCCTTCATCCGCCGGGGCGGTGGTCTCGGCGGCCCTGCCGGATGTGCGCGGCGAGTGTCTGTGGACAGCCCGCGAAATCCGCCGGCTGGTTCGGCAGGAAAACCTTCGCTATCGGCAGATTGCCGTCGTCGTGCCGGAGATGGCCTCGTATCAGCATCTGCTCGTGTGGGCCTTGGAGCGGCTCCGGATTCCGTATTTTCTTGACCAGCCCCGTCCGCTTCGAACGCATCCGGCTGCCGAACTGCTGGACAGCGCCCTGCGGGCGGTCTGCTTGCACTTCCGCCTGCCGGATATGACGGCTTATCTGAAGACGGCCCTGACCGGTTTGAGCGGGCAGGAGGCCGACTGGCTGGACAATTACTGCCGGGCCTGCGGAATCGAAGGGGATGATTGGTTCATTGCGGAGCCCTGGCGGTTTGCCGACCCGCAGGATGGATTTCCTGAACAATGGATTGACCGGCTGCGTCGGCGGATTGCTGAGCCGCTGGGACAGCTGCGCGAGCGGCTGAAAATCCGGCAGGGGGATTCCTTAGAGCCGCAGGAGTTTGTCGAGGCGCTCTGGGAGTTTCTGGAGGCCGTCGGGGTGCGGAAGGTGTTGGCTGAATGGGCGCAGGAGGACCCTTCGGACCAGCGGTACGGTCATCGGCAGATGTGGGAAAAACTGGTGCAGGTTCTGGATGAACTGTGCATTGTGTATCGAGAACGGCGGCATCCGGCACAGACCTATCTGCGGCTGCTGGAGTCGGCGCTGAGTACGCTGACGGTCAAACTCATCCCGCCGACACTGGACCAGGTGCTCATCGGACAGATTGAGCGAAGCCGCCATCCGGAGGTGGAGGCGGTGTTTCTGCTGGGGGCAACGCAAAAGCAGTTTCCAGTGCCGCTGGAATCGGAAGGATTTTTCAGCCGCGATGACCGGGCCGTGCTGGAAAGGTTTGAGCCGGATTTTGCCGAACCGCTCCAGCGGCAGCTGCTGCGTCGGCGCTATCTGGCCTATATTGCCCTCACGCGTCCGCAGCGCCGGCTGATTCTGACACGGCCTTTGGCGGATGAGAACGGCAGTCCCCTGCAGCCCTGGAGCGGGCTGGAGCTGCTGGAGCGGATGTTTGCGGACTTCAAGACCCTCCGGCCTGCCCCGGAGCCGCAGACGCCGCAGGAGATTCAGACGGAGTCGGAGTGGGCCTTGTATTTGTGTCAGGTGCTCGGTCGCGACAGTACGGCGGAGGAGACGGTGCGCCGGACGGCGGCGGCCCTGCTCGAATCGGCGGACGGGGCGGCGGCCGGACTGGTTCGGCATGCGTTGGATTACCGCAACCAGGCCCGGCTGGAGCCGGAGGTGATTGGGCAGCTTGCCGGGGAGCCGCTGAAGACCTCGGTAAGCCGGCTGGAAACTTTTGCGGCCTGTCCGTATCGGCATTTTGCTTCGTATGTGCTTCGCCTGAAAAAACGCCGGCTGGTGCAGATGGAGCCGGTCGATTTGGGTTCATTTTATCACTCGGTTCTCGATGCGCTGTTTAAGACCGTCCGGCAGCAAGGGCTCGATTGGCGGCAGCTGACAAACGAGCAGATTGCCCAGCTCGTCCGGCAGGTGAGCGGGCAGGTCATTGAGCGGAGCGAGTTTCTCCAGAGTTTTCAGCGGCATTCGGCTCATCAGTGGTTTCTGCTGCAAACGGCGGTTGAGCAGCTGATTCAGCTGGCCGAGGGCCTCAAGGAAATGACGGCCGCCGGAACCCTTCGTCCGTTGGCGACGGAGCTGGAGTTCGGCAGCGGCGGCCTGCCGGCTTTGAGCTTTCCGTCGGTCGGAATAGAGGTTCGCGGCAAGATTGACCGGATTGATATTTTGGAAACACCGCAGGGAGCGGCGGCGGTCATTTTTGACTACAAAACCGGTAAGCACCCGTTTGTCTGGGTCAAGTGGCACTACGGACTGGACCTGCAGATGCCGGTGTATCTGCAGGCGCTGCTGGGCCAAACCGTCGAAGGGGTGACGATTGCGCAGGCGGCGGGGGCCTTTTATATCCCCATTCAGCATCCCATTAAGCGAAGGGAATTGGCTAAGATAGAGGAACCGGCCAAATTTCCCTTCAAAGCCAGGGGCTTTTTCAGCGGGTGCTTTGCCGAATATCTGGACACGCAGGCCCGCCAGCGGAGTGCCTATTATAATTTTGCATTCCGCACAAAGGACCGGCAGCCCTACAGTGATTTCGCTCGAAGCGGGGTTCTTTATCCCGAGCAGTTTGAGCGGCTGCTGGCGGTCTCACAGCAGAAGGTTCAGCAGATTGCTGAACAAATCCGCCAGGGGGAAATTGCCGCCGCCCCGTATCGGTTAAGCCGCAAAAGTCCCTGCAGCGAATGCGATTACCAATCCGTCTGCAAGTTTGACTGGGAACTCAATCGGTATCGGACGCTTTCTCCGATGCGAAAAGAAGATGTGCTGAGGGCTTTGGAGGAGAAGGCCAATGGGTGAGGTCAAATGGACAGAGGCGCAGGAGAAGGCCGTTCGTGCCGTCGGGCGGGACGTCCGGGTCAGTGCCTCAGCGGGCACGGGCAAGACGGCCGTACTGGCCCGGCGGTGTCTGGAGCGGCTGTGCGATGTTCAGCGTCCGACGGATGTGGACCGGCTGCTCCTGTTGACCTATACGGACGCCGCCGCCGAAGAGATGCGCGACCGCATCGCCCGCACCCTGCGCAAGGCCTGCAGCGCCCGGCCTTCTTCGGCGCTGCGGCGGCAGATGCTTCTGCTGGATGCCGCCTCCATCAGCACCTTTCACGCCTTCTGCAAACGCATTCTGGCGGAGCATTTTTATCTGCTGAACCTTGCGCCGGATTTCGGCATTGTGGACCCTGACCAGCAGACGCTCCTCCAGAGGGAAGCCCTGTTGCAGACGCTCGAAGAGGCCTGGGGAGAGCCGACGCTGGCGGAAGGGCTGCGGGTGCTGCTGTCCGGCCGCACTCTGTACGGGGCCAAGGGGTTTGTGGAGGAGATTTTTGCGCTGGCGGATTTTCTGGAGAGCATTCCGGACCCGCAGCGGTTTCTGGAGCGGATTGAGGGCTTCTGCACGGGGCATCATTCAGCGGCAGATGCACTCCGGCAGGAACAGCTCCGGATCATAGAACGGCGGCTGCGGCAGGCCCGGCAGAAGGTGGAATTGGTTCGGCGTCTGCAGGATGCATTCGGAGCGTCGAACTGGCTGACAGGCCATTTGGCGGAGTATCATTCTGTCCTCGATTTGCTCCAGGCCGCCGTTCGGCAGGGGGATTGTGCAAAATTGTGGGAGATTCTTGCAGCGTTTGAGATTTCCCGAGCCCCCAACCGGCCGAAGGAAATACCGGAGGACATTGGCAACCGCATCAAGGCCCCTCTCAAAGATGTGAGAGATGATTTGAAAGAACTGGCGAATCTGGCGGCCGTTCATCCTGTGTATGCCTCGCTGGAGGGCGACTCCGTGCGGCTTCAGATGCGGACAATCCTGAAGCTGCTGGAGGGATATGTCCAGCACTACACGCAGGCCAAAGAACAGATTGCGGCGCTGGATTTTTCGGATTTGGAGCACAAGACGGTGCGGCTGCTGGAGGCGCATCCGGCGGTGGCGGAAAAACTCCGCTGCCGGTTCGATTTTATTTTTGTGGATGAGTTTCAGGACATCAACGCCGTCCAGAAGCGCATCCTCGACAGCATCCGCCGTCCGGACAATGTGTTTGTCGTCGGCGATGTCAAACAAAGCATCTATGCCTTTCGCCGGAGCCGGCCGGAGCTGTTTCTGGAGGCGCTGCAGGAGGCCAAGGAGGACCCGACCGAGCCGCTGGTTCCGCAGCGGATTGATTTGGGGGACAATTTCCGCTCACGCCCGGAAATCCTGGCCTTTGCAAATGCAGTCTTTGAGCGGATTATGACGAAGGAGACCGCCTCGATGGATTATGACGAGCGGGCGGCTCTGGTCTGCGGGCGGGACGATGTCAAGCCGGAGGAGATTTCGATGCCGGTGGAGGTTGTTGTGCTGGATGAAGAGGGGCAAGACCTCGAAGAAGAGGAGTTTGATGGAGAAGAGAACGGGGCCGAAGAGAGTTTGGAGTCTGTTCTGCCGGAAGCGGAGAATTTGTCCGCAGAGCAGCGGCAGGCGATGTGGATAGCCCGGCGCATCCGGCAAATCGTCGGAGCCGACACCGGAAAACCCGAGTTTCAGATTTTCGATAAAGAGTTGGGATGCCGCCGGGATGTCCAGTATCGCGACATTGTGATTCTGATGCGTTCGCTGGCCAATCGGGCCCAGACTTACACGGAAATCCTCCGGCTGGCGGGCATTCCGCTGCACTCTCAAACCTCGGAGGGCTATTTTGAAACGACGGAAATCGCCGACATGCTGGCATTGCTGAAGGTTCTGGACAACCCCATCCGGGATATCGAGCTGGCCGCCGTGCTCCGCAGCGCCCTGTTTAATTTCACGGATTCCGAGCTGGCCCGAATTCGTCTGTCGGCCGGCAAGTCCGATACGTTTTATGAATGCGTGCAGAAGGCTGCCGAAGCCGCCGGTCCCCTGGCGGAAAAGGCCCGCCGGGCCCTCGAGCAGCTTTCCGACTGGCGCCGGCGGATTCGAATCGGTTCGCTGTCCGATGTACTGGGCTCGATTCTGGATCAGACCGGCTATCTGGCCTTTGTTTCGGCCCTGCCCAACGGTCGGCAGCGGCGGGCGAATCTGCTCAAACTTCATCAGCGGGCCGTCCAGTTTGAACATTTCAGCACAGGCCCGCAGTCGGTCTCTCTGGCTCGGTTTGTGGAGTTTCTCGAAGATATACGCCGGGAAAAGCAGGACTGGGCCCCGGCGCAGCCCGACAGCGCCGCCGAAAATGCCGTGCGGCTTTTGAGTGTGCACAAGAGCAAGGGGCTGGAGTTCCCCGTTGTCTTTCTGGCGGAGCTGAATGCGAAATGGAATTGGAAGGATTTCAATCGGGTTTGTCTGGCGGATGAAGATGCCCTCGGCATTCAGGCCGTCTGTCCCGAACGAAATATCCAGTTTCCTACACTGGCCTGGCAGGTGCTGGAGGAACGCAAGCGAAAGACGATGCTCGAAGAGGAAATGCGGATTCTCTACGTGGCCCTCACCCGCGCCCGGGAGAAACTGATTCTGACGGCCTCCCGCCGAGGCTCGGCCTGTGAACGAATTGTGAAGGAGTGTGCCGTGCTGGGCGATAAGGATGTTCCCGACGGGTGCCTTTTGGGGGCATCCTGTCCAATGGACTGGATTCTTTACGGGTTGGGCCATCAGCCGCTGATGAAAGAGGTCTTTCTGAATAAGCCCCCGGCGGGTCCGACGTTTTTTACCGTCCAGTGTGTGGAGCAAGACGCTCTGGAGGCATGCAGCCGAGAAATTGAGGCCGCCTGTCAAAGAAAGCGTACTGCATCCGTGCCGACCTTGACGGAGGCCGAACGAAAACAGTATCAGCCGGTCATTGAAGAGTGCCGGCGAATACTCGAGTGGAAATATCCTTTTTCTCCCGCCGTTGGGCTTGTCGCCAAACTGTCCGTCAGCGGGGCGCTGGAAATGATGGATGAATTTGCACCAGCCGTCGGGGCAGATTCGTTCGGCTCTGTGCCGAAGGCCGTTCTCGAAAAAACCGGCAAAAAAAGCACCCTCTCATCCGCCCAAATCGGTTCGGCGGCTCATCTGCTTTTGGCCCGGCTGGACCTGCATTCCAAACCCGACCGACAACAAGTGGCAAATACAATAGAAGCCCTTGCTGCAGAAGGACTTATCAATTCACAAACAGCCGCTGCGCTGGAGACGGAATGGATTTTGGGCTTTTTTGACAGTGAATTGGGACAATTGGTCCTGAAGTATCCGGATAGAGTGCATCGAGAATGGGCCTTTACAGTATCGGTTTCCGCCCGACAGGCCCGAATTGCACCGACGGATGAAAAAATCATTATTCAGGGCATTGTGGACCTTCTTTTGGACAGTCCGGATGGGCTGGTTTTGGCCGATTTCAAGACAGACAGGGTTTCTGAAGGTCAATGGCCTGGGCGGGTTGAACGGTATCGTCCGCAGCTGCGGCTGTATGCGTTGGCGGTGGAAAAGGTCCTCGGCCGGATGCCTTTGCGGGCTTATTTGTATTTCCTTGCGCATTCAAAATCCGTTCCAATCGACCTGTCCTCTTGACTTTTTCCGGCGGGTTTGCCATACTGCGGCACTTTGCCGCATCAGACAAAACGGGATAAAAAGGCCCGGCTGCGGTCGTGGGCCTCTTCAAAGCGGAGATGAATATGAAAGCGTCGGAAATGAAAAAAGGACAGACCATCAAGATGGATGGCGTCCTGTATGTGATTGTTGATTATCAGCACGTCAAACTCGGCAAGGGCGGGGCGGTCTATCAGACCAAACTGAAAAATCTGACGGACGGCGGCATCCGCGATGTCCGCATCCGGGCCGAAGAAGTGCTCGAAGAGGCCTTTCTCGAAAAGCGGAACTTTGAGTATCTTTACTCGACGGGCAACGAGCACGTCTTTATGGACCTGGAAACATACGATCAGATTACGCTGGATGATGATGCCTTCGGCGAAGGCCCTAAGTACTGCAAGCCGAACACCCCGATTCTGATTAATATGTACAACGGCAAGCCCGTGGTTGTCCAGCTGCCCAATACTGTGGACCTGAAAGTGGTTGATACGGCTCCGGAAATCAAGGGGGCCACGGCGACCAACCAGTATAAGCCCGCCACTCTCGAGACCGGTCTGGTGATTCAGGTGCCGCCGTTTGTTAAGATAGGGGAAGTGGTTCGCGTCGATACCCGCACGGGCGAGTATGTCACTCGCGTGAAGGAATAACCCACGGCATCGGCAAAAAAGACTGGTATTTTTTGCAGATTTTTGGTAGTATTTTGGTTTCGCACCCAGCAGGCCCTTCGGGGTCCTGTGAGGATGCGGGGAGTAGCTCAGCTTGGCTTAGAGCGCTGCGTTCGGGACGCAGAGGTCGCAGGTTCAAATCCTGTCTCCCCGATTCGGCCGCCGGATGAAACAGGCGGCGGCTTTTTGGAGAATATCCCAAATCGGACATTTCCGGCACTTCACCAGTTCTTTCTGCTTCAAAAAAAACTGTTGATTCTTTTTGAAAGATTCCTTTAGGATTCAGCGTTCTTGTTTTTAAGTACGTGCGGGGGAGCGGTGTTGATACCGTGGATAATGGATTTGGTTTGTCTATTTAGTTTTTTGTTTCAGGGGAATGATGGGCGGACGTGTTCGGAAAAATCCATCCCGGACGAGCTGGGGAGTTCTGACAGCGGTCTTGTGCTGTCTGGGCTGCCGGCAGCCGGTATCGCCTTCAGTTCCTCTGGAAATCCCGCAGCAGTTTTCCCAAAGCGGCACGGTTCCTTTGCCGGAAAAATGGTGGGAGTCGTTTCAGGACCCTCTGTTGAATGCTTTGATAGAAGAGGCCCTCGGGAACAATTTTACGATTCGCTCCGCCTGGGACCGGCTTCGACAGGCAGAAGAGGCGGCTGTCCAGGCGGGGGCATCCTTGTTTCCGGCGGTTCAGTATTCAGGGGAAGCGGCGAGAACCCGTCGGGACGTTTCCAGCCAGACCCAGTATGCAAGCGAATATTCCGCCGGTCTGACGGCCTCTTATGAAGCCGATTTATGGGGGCGGGTGCGTTCGGCTCAGCAGGCGGCCCTTTTGGATGCACAGGCGGCCCGGGATGACCTGGCGGCGGCGGCTGTTTCGCTCAGTGCAGCGGCGGCCCAGACGTGGTATCGGCTCGTCGAGGCCCGCCTTCAGGCGGCCCTTTTGAAAGAGCAGCTGCGAACCAATGAGAAGGTTTTAGAGATAGTTCGAATGCAGTTTGGGCAGGGGCAGGGAACCGCGGCGGATGTTCTCCGTCAGCGTCAGTTGGTGGAAGCCACACGCGGCCAGCTGATTGAGGCGGAAAAATCAATCGTACTTTTTGAGTATCAGCTGGCGGTTCTGCTGGGCCGAACGCCTGCGCAGGGTTTGTTTGCCGCCGAGGGCTCTTTGCCTCCGCTGCCTCCGCTGCCGGACATAGGACTGCCGGCTCAAACGCTCACTCGCCGGCCGGATGTGGCCTCCGCTTATAAAGCGGTTTTGGCGGCGGACCGGCGACTGGCGGCGGCGATTGCCGACCAGTATCCCAAAATTACATTAGGTGCTGCAGCGCAGACGTCCGATGAACGGGTACGTGATTTGTTTGAAGACTGGCTGGGCCGGCTGGCGGCGGATGCGGTCGGCCCCCTTTGGGATGCCGGGTACCGAAAGGCGGAAGTACGCAAACGAAAGGCCGTTCTTTCTGAGCGGATTCATCGATACAGCCAGACGCTTTTAACGGCCCTTCAGGAGGTGGAGGAAGCCCTCGAGGAAGACCGCAGTCGGCAGCGGCTGACGGACAATCTGCGTCTTCAGCTGGATTTGGCCCGACAGGTGCGTCAAACGACCGAAAGCAAATATCTTCAAGGGCAGTTGGATTATCTGCGTGTACTGGAGTCGTTATTGTCGGAGCAGGGACTGGAACGTCAGCTTCTGGCGGCGCAGCGTGCCCAGCTGGAACGGCGGATTGATTTGTGCCGTGCGATAGCAGGTCCGTGGGCGCTGAATGAACCTTCACAGTGAGGTTTTTTATGGAGAATCGAGATACTGTGTCCCATCAAACGGGCGGCGGGAACAAGCTGCTTAAGATTTTTGTACGGGCTGTTCTTCCTCTGCTGATTGTCGCTGCAGCGGTTCTTTTTTTTAAGTATTTGATGGATACCCGTCCCCGTGCGCCGCGTCGTCCTGCCGACCAGCAGGCGCGGCTGGTGACGGTGGAGACGGTCCACCGTCAAACGCTGCCGGTGGTGATTCAGGCGATGGGGACCGTGACGGCGGCCCGGGAAGTTACGCTGTATCCGGAGGTGTCCGGTCTGGTGGAAAAGATTGCTCCGGAGGTTCTGCCCGGCGGGATTGTGGAGGCGGGGCAGGTGCTGTATGAGATTGACCGGCGGAACTATGAAACGGCCTT
Organism: Anaerohalosphaeraceae bacterium; assembly: GCA_035378985.1. Classification (NCBI taxonomy): domain Bacteria; kingdom Pseudomonadati; phylum Planctomycetota; class Phycisphaerae; order Sedimentisphaerales; family Anaerohalosphaeraceae; species Anaerohalosphaeraceae bacterium. Next base: position 70,562 of record DAOSUR010000011.1, on the reverse strand, counting down.
GGCGCAGCGGCAAAGCGAACTGGAGCAGGCCCGGCTGAATCTGAAGATTGAGGAAGGCAGTCAGCGGGTTGCCCAGCGGGAATATCGGATGCTGGAGGAGGTTCTGGATGAAGCGGATGAGGACCTGATTCTTCGAAGGCCCTATCTGGCCGCCAAAAAAGCGGCCGCAGAGGCGGCGGAGGCGGCCGTGCGTCAGGCGCAGCTGGACTTGGAGCGCTGTATAATTCGTGCTCCGTTCCGGGCCGTGGTTCGCACCAAATACGCTGAACTGGGTTCTCGGGTTTCCCCCACCACTTCCCTGGCCTCGCTGGTTGGGGTGGATGAATTCTGGGTCCAATTGCTGGTGCCTGTGGACCAGCTGGGCTGAATTGAGATTCCTCGGGAGGGTTTTGAGGGCGGTGCGGAGGTCCGCATTACCGACCCGGCGTGGGGACAGGAGGTGTTTCGGGTCGGGAGGGTTCTGCGGCTTCTGGCTCATTTGGAGGAACAGGGGCGAATGGCCCGGCTTCTGGTTTCGGTGCCTTCGCCGCTGGAGTCGCCCGAAGGACGGACGCTGCCGCCGCTGCTCTTGGGCTCGTATGTGCGGGCTGAAATCATCGGACGGGCAGCCCGCGATGTATTCGCCGTTCCGCGTGAATACATTCGAAACGGCAATCAGGTCTGGCTGATGGATGAGCAGAATCGGCTGCGGATTCGCACCGTGCAGACGGTTTTTCGGGGGCCGGAGACGGTTTATATCCGCAGCGGACTTAAGGACGGCCAGCGGATTGTCACCACCGACCTGTCTTCACCGGTGGAAGGGATGCTTCTTCGAACGGCTGAGAAACCTTCGGCGGAAAAGAGCAACTCTGGGAATGCAGGAGGCGGTCAATGACGGAACGGCCTGTTCTGGATGACAGCCGCGGTTTGATCGGCTGGATGACCCGCAATCGGGTTACCCCCAACCTGATGATGGTGGTGTTTTTAGTCGGCGGCTTCTTTTTTGCGCTAAACGTCCGGCAGGAGGTGTTTCCGGAATTTGATTTGGATTTGGTGATTGTCCGGGTGCCGTATCCTGGGTCCAGTCCGAAGGAAGTCGAGCAGGGCATTATTCTGGCTGTGGAGGAGGCGATTCGGGGTCTGGAGGGCATCAAGGAGATTACCGCGGTTGCCTCGGAAGGATTCGGAACGGTCACGGCGGAAATTATTGAGGGATTCGACCGGCAGCGGGTTTATCAGGATATCAAACAGGAAATCGACCGGATTACGACGTTTCCGGAGGATGCGGAACGTCCGGAAGTGTCGCTGGCGATGCGGCGGCAGCAGATTGTGGAGCTGCAGATTTACGGGGATGTTTCGGAGTGGGTCCTCCGGGAGCTTGCGGAGGAAATCCGCGACGGGCTTCTGCAGGAGCCGGGGATTACGCAGGTGGACCTGGCCGGAGCCCGCGATTATGAACTGCAGGTTTTGATTCCGCAGGAGACGCTTCGGGCGTACGGTCTGACACTTCAGGAGGTGGCCGACCGCATTCGCGCCACGGCCCTGGAACTTCCCGGCGGGCATGTGGAAACCCGGGCCGGGGAAGTGCTGCTTCGTGTAACGGAGCGGCGGCAGTGGGCGAGGGAATTTGCCCGCATTCCCATTCTGACCACCGCTTCCGGGACCGTCATCCGGCTGGAGGATATCGCCGAAGTGCGGGATGATTTTGCCGATGTGGACCGGATGGCCTTTTTTAACGGCAAACGTGCGGTGGGGATTAGTGTTTATCGGGTGGGGGACCAGACTCCCATCGGCATCTCCGAGGCCGTTCAGCGGGCGATGAAGCGGCTGGAACCGCAGCTGCCGGAGGGGGTGCATTGGGTCATTACGCAGGACCGTGCGGATGTGTACCGGCAGCGGCTGACTCTGCTTTTGAAAAACGCCTTTTACGGGCTGATTCTGGTGATTGTTCTGCTGGGGCTGTTTTTGGAAATCAAACTGGCCCTGTGGGTGACGCTGGGGATTCCGATTTCCTTCCTCGGGTCGTTCCTGTTTTTGCCGAGTCTGGATGTGACCATCAATATGGTCTCGATGTTTGCCTATATCATTGCACTGGGTATTGTGGTGGATGATGCGATTGTGGTCGGCGAGAATATTTATGAGTACCGCAATCGGGGAATGAGTTTCTTTCGGGCGGCGGTTCAGGGGGCACGGGATGTCGCGATGCCCGTCAGTTTCAGCATTCTGACGAATCTGGTTGCTTTTGTGCCCCTTTATTTTATCCCCGGCATTATGGGCAAAATCTGGAAGACCGTTCCGCTGGTGGTGATTACGGTTTTCACGATTTCCTGGATTGAAAGCACGCTGATTCTTCCAACGCATCTGGCACACGCCCGTCCGCGAAGCCGTCGTCCTCTGGCGGTTTTTCTCCACGGGCGCCAGCAGGCCTTCAGCCGGGAATTTGAACGGTTTGTGGAAAGGGTGATTGCGCCGTTCATCGATCGCTGCGTCCGGATACGATATCTGACCGCCGCAGTCGGGTTCACCGTTTTTCTGATAGTTTTGGGAATCGTTCTGAGCGGACGAATCGGGATGATTCTGATGCCTCGAGTGGAATCCGATTACGCCTCCGTTCAGGCGACGCTTCCCTTCGGGAGTTCTCAGGAGAAAGTGACAGCTGTCTGCAATCGGCTGGTCGAAGCGGCCCGGAAGATTGTCGAAGAGAACGGAGGAGAGCGTCTGAGCAAGGGAGTCTTTGCGGTGATTGATGAGGATACGATTGATGTTCGCATCTTTTTGACCGACCCGGATGTGCGGCCGATCAGTACGACCCGCGTGACGCAGCTGTGGCGGGAGAGGGTCGGGCCGATTCCGGGTCTGGAATCCATTCTTTTTGAGGCCGACCGCGGCGGTCCGGGCTCGGGAGCGGCTTTGACGATTGAATTGAGCCATCGCGATATCCGGGTTCTTGACCAGGCCAGCGAAAAGCTGGCGGCGCTTCTGGCGGATTTCCCCAATGTCAAGGATATCAATGACGGATACACGCCCGGCAAGCAGCAGCTGAATTTCCGCATCACCCCGGAAGGGCAGAGCGTCGGTCTGACCGTTCGGGAAATTGCCCGGCAGATTCGCAATGCCTTTTACGGAGCCGAAGCCCTGCGCCAGCAGCGGGGACGGAATGAAATCCGGGTGCGGGTGAAGTTTCCGCCGGAACAGCGGCTCAGCGAGTACAATGTGGAGGAGCTGCTGATTCGCACGCCGTCCGGCACGGAGATTCCTCTCCGTCAGGCCGCCCGGCTGGAGCGGGGACGCTCGTATACGAGCATCAATCGGCGGAACGGGCGCCGCACCGTAACGGTGACGGCCAATGTGGAACCAATCGGTCAAACCAATCAGGTCAAAGAGACGCTGATTCAGGAGATTCTTCCGAAACTTCAATACGATTTTCCGGGACTTTCGTACGCCTGGGAGGGCCGTCAGGCGGATTGGGCGGAGAGCATGCAGTCGCTCTGGAAAGGATTTCTGGGGGCGCTGGCGGCGATTTATGCGATGCTGGCGGTTCCGTTTCGCAGTTATATTCAGCCGCTGATTATTATGGTGGCCATTCCCTTTGGGATTGTCGGGGCGGTTCTGGGGCATTTGATGATGGGCTACGAGCTGTCGGTGATGAGTATGATGGGGATTGTGGCGCTGTCCGGGGTGGTGGTGAATGATTCGCTTGTTTTGATTGACTATGCCAATCGGCTCCGACAGGAGAACCCCGCCGTTTCGGCGTTTGAGGCGATGCATCAGGCGGCTGTCCGCCGCTTCCGTCCTGTGATGCTCACCACGCTGACGACCTTTGGCGGGCTGGCGCCGATGATTTTTGAAACCTCCCGTCAGGCCCGCTTTATGATTCCGATGGCCATCTCGCTGGGCTTTGGGATTCTCTTTTCCACGGTGGTGACGCTGATTCTGGTGCCCTGTCTGTATGTAATAGTGGAGGATATCGTCCAATTTCTGCAGCGGCGGGGATTTGCTGTTTTCACACCGGATGCCGTGGAGTAATTGCGGAATTTTCGGGAAAATGCAATGTTTCCTGCGGCGTAACTGTGCGGGGCAGACTATAATAGCGGCGGAAACGCATCAGTGTTTCGTGAATCGGTGAAAGAAGCGGAATTGAATTCTGATAGAAACAGCAAGGTTCGCACGGCGGCGGCCGTCCTGGTCGCCTGTCTGTGCGGCTGGTTCGTGATGGAGCTGGAGATTCTGGGGGTGCGGATGCTGGCCCCCTATTTCGGCAGTGCAGTCTATGTAGTCACCGGCAGCGTCATCGGAACCTTTCTGCTGAGCTTGTCCGTGGGGTATCTGCTGGGGGGACGCCTGTCGGCTCTAAAAAACAGCGGCATTCTGCTGGGGGTATTTATCCTGCTGGCGGGCGTCTGGACGGCCGTTCTGCCTTTTTTTACCGGTCCGGTGTGCGACAGGATTTTCGATTGGGGGCTGGATGAAAAATGGGGTTCGCTGCTGGCGGCGCTGGTGCTGTTTGCCGTGCCGACGACCTTTCTGGGAACGGTCTCGCCGACGGTAGTCCGCTGGCTGACACAGCGGCCGGAAGAGGCGGGAGTCAGTGCCGGTCTGGTGATGGCCCTTTCGACAATTGCCAGTTTTGCGGGCTGCGTCGTGACGGCATTTTATCTGATTCTGTATTCGATGCGTCTGGTACTGTCGATTTCCGGCCTGATTCTGGCCCTATTAGGAATGGTCGTGCTTGTCACGGCGCTGGTGCGGAGGAAACAAAATGCTTAAAGAACGGTGGGGTTCTCTGTATGTTTTTCTGGTTATTTCCGTGCTGTCTGCGGCGGCTCCGGAGGAATGGGGCCGTCTGGCAGCCCGCAGAGAGTCGCTGTACAATACGATCTTCGTTTATCAGAAAGATTCTGTGGTAACGCTGCGGTTTGGGCGGCGGGCCGCCGTGCCGATTCAGACGCAGGTCGATTTGGAAAATCTGCGGAATCATCAGCTTGAATATACCAAACTGATTTATGCCTCGCTTCTTTATGTGCCGGAGCCCAATTCCATTCTGGTGCTCGGACTGGGCGGAGGGGTGATTCCGCGCGATTTTCGTTTCTATTTTCCGCAGGCCCAAATTGATGTCGTGGAAATTGACGAGGCCATCCCGCCGCTGGCCAAAGAGTTTTTTGCCTTTGCGGAAGATGACAAAATGAAAGTCTATGTGGATGACGGGCGGATGTTTATTAAAAAGCGGCTCCGCCGCCCCAATCCCACGCAGTATGACATCATCGTGCTGGACGCCTTCAACGGCGATTATATTCCGTTTCATCTGATGACCCGCGAATTTCTGGAGGAGGTCAAGGGGGTCCTGTCGCCGACGGGGGTCGTTGCGGCCAATGTGTTCTATGATAATCAGCTGTTTGACGCAGAGTGGGTGACGTTTTTGAAGGTGTTTGACCGGTGCGATGTCTTTCTGGGACGAACCAGCGGCAATGCGATTCTGATTTCGCCGGGGGCTCAGGTGCAGGTGCCGCAGGGGCCGGCGTTTCTGGAGCGGGCCCGAATGCTGCAGGACAAGCACAAGTTTGCGTTCAGTCTTCCGGCTGTTGCCCGCTGCTTTCGTCCGGATTTGAAGCCGGACCCGCAGGCGCGGGTGCTGACGGATGACCGGGCGCCTGTGGATTACCTGCGCCAGCAGCAGCGGCGGGAATAAACTGCGCTACGGAATCTCCAGCCCCGCCTGACGCCACTGCTGCAGGATTTCCTCGCGGCTCATCGCACCGACGTGACGGGACAGCTCCTTTCCCTGTGCATCGTAAAAAATCTGCATCGGAAGGGCCTGCACCTCGTATTTTCGGCCTGCCTGGGGCTGCCGGTCCAGGGAAACCAGTGCAATCGCAAAGTGCGTGGCGTGTGTCCGGGCCAGCTCCGTCAGGGTTGGCATCATCCGCCGGCAGTAAATGCAGGAGGCCGAGGTAATCTGCACAAGCACAGGCCTGCCCTGTCCGACGATGGAGTCATCCGGAAAATTCTCAGTCTGGGCCTCATAGCGGCGGGTCTGGATAAACTGGACAATCAGCAGCAGCACCAGCGCCGCCGCAACCACCAGCCACACAGAGTTTTTCTGCTTCATCGGTTCCGTTTCCTTTCTAACGGGTTTCTACGACGGCGGGCCGGAACCAGTGCTGCGTTTTCAGGCAGATTTTGACCAGCATCAGCATCACCGGCACTTCAATAAGCACGCCGACCACCGTGGCCAGTGCCGCGCCGGAGGACAGGCCGAAAAGCATCGTCGCCGTGGCAATCGCCACTTCGAAATGATTGCTGGCCCCAATCATCGCCGACGGCGCCGCATCCGTATAATTCAGGTTCAGCCAACGCGCCAGCACATAGGCCGCCGCAAAAATCAGACAGGTCTGGATAAACAGCGGGACGGCAATCCACAGAATCGTCAGGGGATTGTTCAGAATCGTTTCGCCCTTGAAGGAAAACAGCAGCACCAGCGTCAGCAGCAAAGCGACGATGGTAATCGGCGTGAGGATATGCAGGAATTTTGTTTCGAACCATTCGGGACCCTTGCGGGCCAGAATCCACCGGCGGGAAAAGAATCCGGCGGCCAGCGGCAGAGCGACATAAACGGCGATGGACAGCAGCAGGGCCTGCCAGGGAACCGGCAGCTTGCCGACGCCCAAGAGGAAGCCGCCCAGCGGGCCGTACAGAACCAGCATCGTCAGCGAATTAATCGCCACCATCACCAGCGTATGCCCGTCATTGCCCTTGGCCAGATAGCCCCAGACCAGCACCATTGCGGTGCAGGGGGCGATGCCCAGCAGGATGCAGCCGGCCAGGTAGCTGCGCCACAGCGGAACCTGAAGCATCTTGACGCCGTTTTCGAGCACGACGGTGCCGACGCCGTAGGAAGCGCCGACGGGCAAATCCAGCCCGAAGGGCATCTTGACAAAGTCCACGGCGTCCGGACCGATGAAGCCGTAAAAAAGCGTGCCTAAAAAAAACAGGGCGATGGCGTACATGGTGAACGGCTTAATCGCCCAGTTCACGAAGAGAGTCAGGGCGACGGGTTTGATGCTCTTGCCGGCCTGGAGGACTTCCGCAAAGTCAATCTTGACCATGATCGGGTACATCATAAAAAACAGGCACACGGCAATCGGGATGGAGATGACCGGCGCCTGATTGACATATACGGCCATTCCGTCCAGGGTTTTGGCCAGACCGGGGGCCAGTTTGCCCAGCCCAATCCCGCCGGCAATACAGAGAATCACCCACACGGTCAGATATTTCTCGAAGATGCTGAGTCCCTTTTGCGGTTTCTGAATCATCGGCTCCTGGTTCATTGTAAGACCTCTTTTCTTTCAGGTTTGAAGGCCGTCAGATTGATGCTGATGACATAGTCGCTTAGTTTGGCCCCCGGCGGCAGGGATTCTTTGACCTGCCGATACAGCGGGTCATTGCAGTCGGCTGCCAGCTCGATGCTGTAGGGATGTTCTTCTATCTTCAGACTGCACAGGCCGGCCTGTTGGGCCATTTGAAGGGTTTGTTCGACCGGAACAGCTCCGGCAACACAGCTGACCAGTGCGGCGGCCGAGCGGGCAATGTTTTCCGGCAGCGGTTTTCGGAGGGCCAGGTCGGAGATGCAGGCCTTGCCGCCGGGCTTGAGAACCCGGGCGATTTCATTCCAGACCTGCTGTTTGTCGGGGGAAAGATTGATAACGCAGTTGGAGATGACCACGTCAATGGTGCCGTCGGCGACGGGCAGGTGTTCAATTTCTCCGAGTCGAAACTCCACATTGGACAGTCCGGTTTTTTGTGTGAAGACGGCAATAGAGGCCCGGGCCCGGCTGACCATGTCCGGGGTCATATCCACCCCGACGGCTCGTCCGGCCGGGCCGACTTTGCAGGCGGCGATGAAGACATCGATTCCGCCGCCGCTGCCCAAGTCCAGTACAACCTGTCCGGGTTTCAGGTCTGCCAGCGCCGTCGGATTGCCGCAGGACAGCCCGAGGTTGGCTCCGTCCGGCAAAAGGGCCAGTTCATCGCTCGAATAGCCAAGATTTTGTGCCAGCTGAGCGGAAGGAGTGCAGCCGCAGCAGCAGGAAGACTTCCTCTGAGCAATTTTGGAATACTCCTGCCGAACGGTTTGTCGGATGGTTTCTTTGGAAGGCTCCGCCATAGCAAACCTCATTTTCCCTGCGGTTCCGTTTTCTTTTTCAGCCAGTCTTTTACGCGTTCTTTGACGGCATCTCTGGTTTGACGGAAGGCGGCCAGAATGGTTTCCCTGTCGCCCTGAACGCTCGCTGGGTCGGGAAGCGGCCAGCGCTCGACATGCAGGGCAAAGGGATACAGCCGGGGGCACTCGGCCTCGCCTTCCTGACAGACGATAATGATATGATCCAGCGGCTGTTTGCCCAGATACAGGTCGATGCTCTTGGCGGTCTGGCCGCGGATGCTCACGCCGTCCTCCAGCATCACAACCTCAACCAGCGGATGAATCATTTCCGGGAACAGGCCGGCGCTGAAGACCTCAAAGCGGTCGGCGGCCAGTTTCTTTAGATATGCCTCGGCCATCTGACTCCGGCAGGAATTGTGTTTGCAGAAAAACAGCACACGTTCTTTCTTCATTGACTTCCTCCCTTTGTGAGGATATCGGGAATCTGTTCCACAAAGGCGCGGATTTGGTCGCGCACGCGGCGGTAGCAGTTCAGGGCTTCTTCCTCCGTTTTGGCGGCTTTGGCCAGGCGCGGCGGATCTTCAAACCCGACGTGCAGGATTTTGGTTTTGCCGGGAAAGAGCGGACAGCTTTCGCGGGCATGGTCGCAGACGGTGATGACGTAATCAAAGGGGATATGGCGGACCTCGTCGAGGTGCTTGGAGCGATGGGCGGAGATGTCCACGCCCGCTTCGGCCATCACGCGGACGGCCAGCGGGTTTAAGCCGTGTGTTTCGATGCCCGCCGAATAGGGCTCCACGCAGCCGCCTTTAAGATGACGGGCCCAGCCCTCGGCCATCTGGCTTCGGCAGGAGTTGCCTGTACAAAGAAAAAGAATGCGAAGTTTTTTTTCATCTTCCGTCATGACCGTTGTTTCCTTCCAGGTTTTCCGGATGTTTTGGGACCGCATCGGGCCCGGCCGAGGCGCTGAAGGTCCTGCCGGACCGTCGGATGGCTCCGGAAGCAGTCCGCCAGGCAGTGCTGAAGGGATTGTTCAACAGGACAGGCGGGCGGACGCAGACGGTAATACATCCATGTGCCCTGCCGCCGAACTTCGACGATTCCCTCACGGCGCAGGATGCTCAGATGTCTGGAGATTTTGTACTGGGGCTGGCGCAGGGCTTCGGCGAGCACGCACACGCACAGCTCTCCGCGGACCGCCAGCATCACCGCCAGCCGCAGGCGAATCGGGTCCGACAGACCTTTTAAATAGGCCGCTTCTTTTTCCATATGCCTCTTTCTGTATATATGCACATATACGCATATAATAGCGCGGCGGTTTTCTTCTGAAAAGAAAAAATTTTTCGGATTCTGTTTTTCTGCCGTTTTGGGTATTCAAAACCCTTCGGTTTCACGGGGCGGTGTAAATCAGCCACAGTCCGGCCAGCAGGACCAGAACGCCGCAGATTTTCTTTAATCGGACGGCTCCCCTGGATTGTTCATTCCAGTTCAGATACCGCTGAACCGCCTCGGTAAAGGTGCCCGCCAGGACGATGACGGAGCAGTGACCGATGCCGTACATCAGCAGCAGAAAAATGCCGTAAACCGTATGGGCAGAGGCCAGTTTGAAGGTCACGGCAAGCATCGGGGCCATATAGGCAAACGTGCACGGCCCCAGCGCGATGCCGAAAATCAGTCCGAGAAAGAAGGCCGCCAAAAGTCCTTTGCGTCGTGTGTTCACCTGTCCCGGTCCGGACCAGGGCATTGGAATGACCTCTACAAGATGCAGCCCTACGGCGAAAAAGATGAGTGCAACAAAATAGTTTCCGTATTTGCCGACATCGCCCATCATTCGTCCGGCAGCGGCGGTCAGGGCCCCAATCGCCGCAATCGTTGTCAGAATCCCGACGGAAAACAGCAGCGAAATCCAGAAGGCCCGTCGGGCGGAAATCCGTCCCTGTTCGTCGATAAACCCTACAATCAGCGGAATGCTGGCCAGATGGCAGGGGCTTAGCAGGATGCTCAGTACGCCCCAGATGAAGGAAGCAAATACGGCAATCCATCCGGCGCCTTCTACGGCACGGGTCAGCTGGGCGAACAGCTCCTGCATTAGGGCACTCCGATTTCTTTTAATTTTTTTTCGATTTCGTCCTGAGGGAAGAACCCTTCGTGCCGAAAGACCTCTTTGCCGGATGCATCATAGAAAATCTGAACGGGGATGGCCTGGATGCCGTATCGGGAGGCCAGAATCGGGTGTTTGCGTATGTGAACAAACACGACATTCAATTTCCCTTCGTACTTTTTGCGAAGGGTTTCGAGGATGGGAGTCATCATCTCGCAGGGGCGGCAGCCGTCGGCCCCAAAGTCCGCCAAAGACGGTTTTCCGCTGCGGCGGGCCTTGTCCACGGGATTCTCGAGGGCCGCCTGCGCTTGTTTGATGAGCCAGTCTTTAGAGACACGGATCGGAATCTGCTCTCCGAGTTTTTGGATGTACTCGGAGGCGGCCTGCTGTTTTTTCCGGTCGAGCAGATACGCTTTCAGCGGCGCCTTGACCTGCTCAAAGGAGGCCCCGCCGAACAGGTCCGGGTTGGCCTCGTAAAAGGTTTTTATTTCCGGCTCGGACACCTGGAGGGATTGAAAGACGACTGTCTGGAAGAATTGCTCCATCAGGGCAAAATCCTCCTTCGGCGGCTCGGTCCCGGTGGAGGCCAGCGCCTGTTTGGCAAGTTCCGGGAGAATTCTCTGAACGGCTTCCTGCTCCAAAAGGAAGAAGGCATTGTTTTTGAACTCGTCACGGACGGAAGCGGGCTGGGAATCGATGAGTTTGGCGATTGTATCCAGCGTAATTTGCACCGAGCCCGCCTGCAGCAGGATGCCCTCCGGGAGGTCCTCGAGAACCGCCAGCGAAAGGGCTCCCTGCGTTAAATCCGGATAAAGCTGCTGAACGGTTTGTTTGGAAGCCGGCGGGGTTTCCTCGGCTTTGGTGACAACAAGTACACAGAGGAATACAAGCAAAAGCAAGACAAAGGAAAAATGCTTCATACAGGTTTCATCCTTTTTCTTTATGGAGACAGAGTCTCTGTTTGCGGTGCCGATTCACCCGCCGGGGCGGAAAAGTCAAAGCCCAGCTCCTTCCATTTGGCCAGAATATCTTCTTTGGAAAAGAATCCTTCGTGGCGGAACAGTTCTTTGCCGGACGGATCAAAGAAAATCTGTGTCGGAATCATTCGGATGCCGTATTGTGCCCCTTCGTCCGGTTTTTCCCAGACGTCGATGAAAACCACATCAAATTTGCCGGCATATTCTTTTTTCAGTGATTCGAGGATGGGGGCCATCATTTTGCAGGGGATGCACTTGCCGGCGCCGAGGTCCACCAGACGCGGCAGCGAAGAGGGACCTGTCGGCTGGAAAAGAGAATGCGCCGAGGCCGAGGCTGTCTTGTCGGTTCTGGAATGTCTGGCGGCGAAAACAAGCAGCACCGCCGCCGCCAACCCGACAACAATCAGAATCTTAACGGTCTTGTTCATTGTACCCCCTTTCGAACGGATAATCGGCTGCATCCATTGAATGAACAGCCACACCCCTGCCGCTGTCAGCAGCCAAACCATCCATCCGCCGGGACCGCAGCAGGGACGCGGAAGAAGAATCTCCATCACTTTCCTTGTTTATGGCACTGTGCTCAATCGGTCAGCAGTTCTCTGCCTTTGGCGGCGACTTTTTCAACGGCTTCGTCGCTGACGGGGGTTTTGCCTTTTTCCATCCCCAAATCCGCCAGCTGGAGATGCCGAAATTTCTTGAAGCCGGCCAGCTCGAGCGACTGCTTGACGCAGTTGAGCGGACAGCCGTCCACGGCCAGAATCTTTTCGGCGGCCTCGGTGGTTTTCAGGATGCCGCTGATGCGTCCGCCGATGCCGACGGTGCAGAACATCTTTCCGAGGCCCATCTGCATCATTTTGCGGGCGGCCCGGTCGGCGACGGCTCCGACGTCGGCAGCCCCCGAACAGGCGAAAATCAGTGTTGTTCCGCCGCTGCACGCACAGGAATTGCCGGAAGTCATAGTACGGTCTCCTTTCGCAAAAAAAGTTTCTGTTTCAGACAAGCATGGTTCGGATGTCTTCGGGGGAAACAACCTTGCCGACGACCTTGACCACCCCATCGACAGCCAGCGCCGGCGTCATCATCACCCCCATTTTCATGATGTCGTTAATCTGCGTGATTTTCTCAATTTGATATTCAATCCCCAGTTCTTTGGCGGCAAGTTCGGCATTCTCTGCCAGCTTTTTGCATTTGGGACAGCCCGTCCCTAAAATCTGGATTTTTTTCATCTCAGAATTCCTTTCTCCAAAACCTCTGATCTGCCTGCCGGTTTTCCGGCTTTTTGTTTTGCAGCCAGCCAATTTTTCTGACATCAAACACGTCAAACGCCGGCACATACGGTTTGATGTCCAGCAGCGGGGTGTTGTCGAGAATATCGACGTCTTCTATCTCAATTAAATTGTTCTCAATTTTCAGGAGCTTTACACAGGACATTCCAATCGGATTGGGCCGACAGGGTGCCCGTGTGGCAAAGAGGCCTCGAGGACCGGTGTCCAGAAAGGGGACCACCTTCATTTGCGGGGCGGCGGCGCGGTCAAACCAGTAAAGAAGCCAGATGCGCTCAAAGCCCTCCAGGTCTGAAAGACCTTCCGCATACTCCGGAAATATCTCCAGTCGGCCGCGGGCCTGACGCGCCGCCGCTGACTGAATCGGTGTTCCGTCGGCCTGACAGAAGGGAGTATGAATGATTCCAATGGCTTTCAAATGCATTTCCATACGATTTAGAAGAACGCTCCGAAAATCATTCCGCACAGGGCTGCCATTCCGATGACCAGCGAAACAAAGACAACGGTTTTCTGCGTGCCCAGAATGGACCGAATAACCAGCATATTGGGCAGCGACAAAGCCGGTCCGGCCAGCAGGAGGGCCAGCGCGGGTCCTTTGCCCATTCCGGCACCGAGGAGACCCTGCAGAATGGGCACCTCCGTCAATGTGGCAAAATACATAAATGCCCCGGCGACGGAGGCGAACAGATTGGCCCAGACGGAATTGCCGCCGACGGCTTTCTGAATCCAGACCGATGGGATAAGCCCTTCGTGCCCCACGCGACCGAGCAGAAAGCCGGCTATCAGCACGCCGAACAGCAGCAGCGGCAGAATCTGTACGGCGTATCCCCATGTGGACTGAAGCCAGTGGATGCGTTCTTCTTTGTCAATCCACAGCAGCACCAGCCCAAGGAGCAGCACCAGCAGCCCGATTGTAAGGCCCCAGCGGATTTTATAAATCGCCTCGTAAAGAGGATTTTTTTCCACGGGGCGGACCTGCTGAATCTGCTCGGCGGGGATGATGTGTTCGGTACCGGTTCGGTCTTTGAGGAGGACCTGCTGCTCGGTTTGCCGGACGATAGTTCCTTCCATTGTGTACGTTGTCAGGCCGCCGGGACAGCAGAGAAAGACCGCCCGGACATCCCCGCTGCGGGCCCAGTTGGCAAAAACCAGAATGCCGATCATCAGCCCCATCAAAATGACGTTCTGCCGAAGGGGACGGCTGACCTGTTCGGTGGGCATCATCAGTTGTGCATCGGCCTTCTGCAGTTCTTCTTTGCGGTAGAGAAAATGCATAATCAGGCCGATGAGGATGCTGAAGAGGACGGCCCCGACCGCCCGGGCGATGCCCAGTTCCAGTCCGAGGATGCGGGCGGTCAGGATAATCGCCAGAATGTTGATCGCCGGTCCGGAATACAGAAAAGCGCAGGCCGGTCCCAGTCCCGCCCCCATTCGATAGATGCCTGCAAACAGCGGCAGCACTGTGCAGGAGCAGACGGCCAGAATAGTGCCGGAGATGGAGGCAACGCCGTACGCCAGCACTTTGTTGGCCCGGGCACCCAGATATTTCATCACGGAGGCCTGGCTGAGAAAGACGGTAATGGCTCCGGCAATGAAAAAGGCGGGCACCAGACAAAGCAGCACATGCTCGCGGGCATACCATTTGACCAGATGAAGGGATTCGAACACGGCGTTGTCAAACCGCGGCCAGCCCAGCGGCAGATAAAAGCAGGCCAGAAAAACCCCGATGATTCCGACCAGTTTTTTCCATTCCTGTTTGAGAAAATCCATCGGCTCGCCGCTCCGTCAGATGAATTGCAGAAGTTTCTTATCTGTTTCGATTTGTTCCTTCAGATAGTCCGACAGGCAGTCTAAAAAACGAAGGACGCATTGTCTTTTCAGGGTGTAATAAACGTGAAGCCCTTTCTTTTCATACTGCAGAATGCCCGCATTGACTAAAATCCCCAGATGGCGGGAGATATTGGACTGCTTGCCGCCGACCTGACGGACAATATCCTGAACGCAGCAGGGGCCCTGCCGCAGGACATTCAAGATGGCAATCCGAAGCGGATGGGCCATCGCCTGTGTAACCAAGGCCTGTTTTTCATAAAGTTCCAACAATTCCGGGCGAAGTTTTTTGTCTTCCATTGCTTGCTTCAGTAACCTCTAAATATGATTATATTACAATATACTCATATATTTGCTGAAATCAAATTTGTTTTTCTAAAAAATCAAAAAAATTAGTGGAGTTTCTTAGGGGTATGTTTTTATCGGCATAGTCTGATAATTCCGAGATTTTATGGTGATTTTATGGTTAAGTTGGGCAGTTTGGCATTAGATGATTTTGGGTGTATACTTTACAGAGAGTCGATAATTCGTCAGTACCATTCTCTGATTGGGGGTAGAACCATGAAAACGTATCGAGAGATTCGGACAGGCCTGCAGGTGCTCTGTTGGCCGTGATGCTCTCATCCGTTTCCCTCTGCCGGGCGGATGAGGTGTACACAGGCGGCGTAACCGTGGATATCACCGGGGAAATCCTCGGTTATGTGTGGATTGAGGATGCAACCGTCAATCTTCTCCCCGGGGCCCATATCAAAAACTCCTACTACATGGGCGATGTCTATGCGGCCAGCGGGGCTGTGGTGAATATCTACGGCGGTCAGATTGATGATATGCTGCTGATTACCACGGCTTACAACGGTCTGCCCGACCCCTATGTAACCCTGTACGGAACCGCTTTTGCTGTTGACGGGGTTCCTGTGACAGCCGGGACGACCGAGCTGTATTTGGCCAATCAGGTGATTTCAGGGCTGTATGGGGACGGGACACCCTTTGCCATCCGAGTGGACTGTTTTGCGGAGGGCGATTATCGGCTGACGCTGCATCTGGCCTGGGTGGACCAGACGCCTGAGGAGCCCGAGGAACCTGAAGAACCTGAAGAACCCGAACCTGTGCCTGCGATTGAGGTCTCGCTGACGGCTGTGGACTTTGGACAGGTTCAGGTCGGCACCTTCGGGGAGCAGTTCCTGACGGTGTCCAACATCGGCGATGCGCCTCTGACGATTGCCGCCGTGTATCTGGAACAGGAAGACACCTTCCAGTTCTACACAACGGGGCTGCGTCAGGCGTCCGTAACCCTGCAGGCGGGCGAAAGCACGGTTCTGGGTGTGCTGTTTACTCCTGCGGCGGAAGGGACGTCTTCGGCGACACTGGTGCTGCTGAGCAATGACCCTGATACGGCTCGGGTCGAGATCACGCTGACCGGCGAAGGGGTTGTACCCCTGACCTGTGCACAGCAGATTCAGGCGATTTTGACCTTCTTTGATGAATCGGCGGCTGCCGGCACACTGAAGGGCGTCGGCTGGGGGAAATCCGCCGTTCATCGTCTGGCGGCTGTTCGGTATCTGCTGGAAGCGGCTCAGACCTTTATCGAACAGAAGAACTACGGGATGGCGGCGGCGACGCTGAAGGCCGTTTTGCTGAAGATTGACGGCCGGAACTGTCCCGGTGACTTTGTGATCGGACCTGCGGCTGCAGAATTGCAGACGAAAATCCAGATTCTTCTGGAGGACCTGAAGAAGCTGTAGTCGGTTCCAATTGTGTACTTCCCGTGTGCAGGTTAACCATAGGCCGCGGGGGGCGTGCCCCCGCGGCTGTTTTTTTGTAGAAAGTTTTCTCTGGACAAATCGGCCGTCTCGAATTCTGATGGGAGAAAATCAAGGGCTGAGAAAATGCATGAGCCGGGGAGTATCAGCGTTGCTGATTTGTCCGCGCAGATAGGCCAAGCGGCATCGTTTCGTTTTTTTGTTTTGACAGCAGCGGCGGGACTGTGTCTTTTCTTTCTGTATCAGCGATTTCGGAAGGGCCGATGGATGGGTGTGCTGGTGTCTCTGTTGGCGATGGCGGCGGCGGTATATGTCGGCCTGGCCTTGATGCTTTGGCTGTTCCAGCCGCGGCTTGTCTTTTATCCGATGCGGGAACACGACTGGCGCCCGGAAGAAGTCGGTCTGCCTTATGAATCCGTCAAGATTTACACGGAGGACGGGATTGAACTGGACGCATGGTTCGTACCCGCCCAAAACGCTTCTTATACCATTCTTTTCTCTCACGGCAATGCGGGCAACATCAGCCATCGGCTCGATTCACTGCTGCTGTTTCGAGAATGGGGTCTGAACTGTCTGATTTTTGACTATCGCGGGTATGGACGCAGCGGCGGGCGTCCTTCGGAAGAAGGGGTCTATCGGGATGCGGCGGCCTGCTGGAAATGGCTCACCGAAGTCCGTCAGATTCCGCCGGAGACGATTGTCCTATACGGGCAATCGCTGGGCGGGGCGGTGGCCGCCAATCTGGCGGCCCGGTTGGCCGAGCAGGCGGGACCCCAGCCGGCCGGCTTGGTCATTGAAAGCACGTTCAGCTCTATCGTTGATATGGGGCGGCACTATTATCCGTGGTTTCCAATCCGATGGTTTGCTCGGTTTCGATTTAATACGGTTCAAGCTGTTCGGAAAGTTCATATTCCCATCCTGGTTATTCACAGCCCGGAAGATGAGATTGTTCCTTTTGAATTTGGGCAGAAGATATTTGACAGTGCCAACCCGCCCAAACAATTTTCCCGGATTTCCGGCAGCCACAACGAAGGGTTTCTTCAGGATTTGCAAACCTATCAAACGATTTGGAAAGAATGGATTGAGCATCTCCGGAGTTCTGAAGAATCCGCCCCGGAAGCAGATAAAAGATAACTCGTTATGAAATAAGGAGATGTTGTTATTTGTTTGAGGGTGGTTCTATAGATAGAAACCCCGTAAAAACCGATGGGAAAAATAATTTTCAAAAATAGGGATTTTTCCTTATTGCGAAAAACACGGAAAAATGCGATATATATTAATGGACGGTGAGCCAAGGGAGGTTTGGCTTATTTTGGCGGGACCTTCGGCAGGATGATTTCTGCCGAAGGTTTTTTTATGGGGGGGGGCGGGCGGAATCTGATATTTTGCGTCCGATTTTCTCGAAAAACACTTCTTGACGCATCCGGTTTCTTCGGATACAGTCTGCCTCTATTGAGTGTACACAGCGACAAAGTCTATTATCATCAAAGCCGAGGATTCGGCTGGAAATCGAAAGGGAAATTGTATGTATACGACAATTGTAGATGTAACCGCCCGAGAAATTCTCGACTCGAGGGGCAATCCGACCGTTGAAGTGGATATTCTTCTGGAAGACGGGTCTTTGGGTCGGGCGGCGGTGCCGAGCGGGGCCAGCACGGGTGTCCACGAAGCGGTGGAACTCCGGGATGTCAAGTCCAAACGGTATCTGGGCAAGGGTGTTTTGAAGGCCGTCAAGAATGTCAACGAGGTGATCGCACCGGAAATCCTCGGAATGGATGCGACAGCTCAGGAGGAACTGGACAAGTTCCTTTGTGAGCTGGACGGCACGCCGAACAAGGCCAAACTGGGCGCCAATGCGATTCTGGGTGTTTCACTGGCTGCCGCCAAGGCCGCCGCGGCCTCGTGCGGGCTGCCGCTGTACAAATACATCGGCGGCTGCAATGCCAACCTGCTGCCGGTACCGATGATGAACATCCTCAACGGCGGCAAGCACGCCGACAACAATGTGGATTTCCAGGAGTTTATGGTGATGCCCGTCGGTGCCAAGGACTTCCCGACGGCCCTTCAGATGTGTGCGGAGATTTACCATTGCCTGAAGGGGGTTCTCAAGAGCCGCGGCTACAATACGGCGGTCGGCGATGAGGGCGGCTTTGCTCCGTCGCTCAAGAGCAACGAAGAGGCCATCGAGGTGATTCTGGCGGCGGTCAAGAAAGCCGGATACAAGATCGGCAAGGAAGTCTTTATCGCGCTGGACCCGGCTGCCTCTGAAATGTGGACCGGCAAGACAAAGAAATACTGCTTCTTTAAGTCCAATCCGAAGAAGGAAATCAGCGGCAAGGCCCTGGCCGACTATTGGGCCAACTGGGTGAGCAAGTATCCGATTATCAGTCTGGAAGACGGGCTGGCCGAAGACGACTGGGAGGGCTGGGCTTATTTAACGGACAAACTCGGCAAAACCTGTCAGCTGGTCGGCGATGACGTGTTTGTCACCAACACCAAACGGCTGGCAATGGGGATTGAAAAGGGCTGTGCCAATTCGATTCTCATCAAGGTGAACCAGATCGGCACGCTGACGGAAACCATCGAAGCCATTCAGATGGCTCAGCGAAACGGTTATACGGCGGTCATCAGCCATCGCAGCGGTGAGACGGAGGATTCGACCATTGCGGACCTGGCGGTGGCCACCGGCGTAGGACAGATCAAGACCGGCGCTCCCTGCCGAACCGACCGAATCTGCAAATACAACCAGCTGCTGCGGATTCACGAAGAACTGGGACCCAGCGCCCGTTACGGCGGTCAGATTTTCCGGTACGTTTCTTAAGAAAAACGTTCCCAACAGTCTTTGCAGAGGCCCCTGCAGCGCAGGGGTCTCTTTTTTTAGTGTTTTTAGGGTCTGGAACCGATAAGAAGTCTATATGCCGACTCGAATCAGTTTGATAATTCGCTTTTTGTTTTTTTGTGTGTTTTTCAGTATTGGGGCCGGGACCGTTGCTTTCTCGATCCTTCTTGACCCGGAACTGAGCATCTATTTCCGAAATCGCCGTGTGCTGGCCCAACTGGAGGCGGAAAATAAGCGGATTGAGGAGCTCACGGAAAAATACCAGATGCAGATTGATATGATTCGTCGGGAACCGAACCTTTTGGGGCGGCTGGAATTGGTCACCTTTGGAAAGGCCTATCGGCCCAAGGAAGCAGATGCCTCCACTGTGCCGATTTTCGACAAGAATTTGCAGGAAACAGCCCGGGCTGTTTTGGCGGAGATAGACTCCAAGCCCGAAGAGCCCCCGATGCCGAAATGGTTTGAACGGTGTCTTCAGCCGAACATTCGAACCGCCCTTTTTCTGGCCGGAAGCGGGCTGGTCATTATTACCTTCATTTTTTTCGGGAGTCCATCTGTCCCTGCGGACTCATCCAAGGAACACCCCGACTGAAGATTGATTTCCGGCCTTTTATTGGGAAAAGGTTCTGTTTTATCCATTTTTACAAAAACCAAACCTTTGCAGTGAAAAACGGAGGAATGCCGATATACTTTCAATGCTGAAAAGTGCTTATCAGTGTTAAAAACTTTCTTTTTGAATAGTTATAGGGCCTGCAAGCCATGGCTGGGAAAAGCAAAAAAAGAACTCGTGACCGGCAGAGCCGCAATTCGGAACAGTCGGCTCATTTGTATAAACTTGCTTTGGAAGGTATCCTGCTGGCTTTTTGTGTTTTTCTTTTTTTCAGTCTAATCAGTTTTGACATTGGAGACGAGCCGGCGGGGTATGTATGGCCGACCAATAATCCGGTCACCAACTGGTGCGGACGGGTTGGGGCTTTTTGTGCCTATTATTTGATGGTTTATATAGGACCCGGTGCGGTGTTGGCGGCCTTTTCCATCGGGATGATGCTGATTGTTCACCTGTCGGGCCGACCTTTGACTCAACTGAACCTGCGCTTCGTCGGTCTGCTTTTGCTGACGGCAGCGGCTTCGGCAAGCTGGTTTCTGCTCTGGCCGGATGAGCCGATTCTGCTGTATCGTCATGGTTCAATTCCCAGCGGCAACGGAGGAATTCTCGGGATTGCCCTTGGCGTGTTTTTGCGAAAGCATCTGGCTTTGCTGGGGACGGCGCTGGTTTTGTTTTCGGCCTGGGTGGTTGGTGCGATTTTGCTGGCAGACAGTGTTGTGCTGGCGCTGACGCGCGGCTTCGGTCATCTGACGGGGCGTCTGTTTGGTCTTGCCGGACCGGCCTGGAGTGCCGCCCAAAAGCACTCTCAGGCCCTGGCGGACATCTGGACCCGACTGAGCGAAAAGCAGAAGAAAGAAACCACCAAGCTGCAGGAAGCCCTTCGTCAGAAGCGGGAGGCATCAGACACTGCCGCCGCAGAGAAAGAGAAGGAAAAGGACAAAGCGGTCCTGCCGCCCAAACCGGTTCAGTCCAGCGTCGAGGAAAAACCGATGGAGCCGGCAGCCGCTTCCGAACCGACCTCTGCCGTCTCGAAGGACCAGGAAGAGCAAGCTGCTGTGCCGGCAGAACCCTCCAAAAAGCCCAAACAGCCGGCGGCCAAGCCGGAGCCGTATATTCCCCGCACCTATGACGACTATCAGTTTCCGCCGCTGGAGCTGCTGCGGGAGCCGGAGCCGAACTTTACGGCGGTTCAGGAAAAGATGGTGGAGCACAAGGCCCGCACGCTGGAGGAGCTGCTGGAGGAGTTCGGGATTCAGGCGGAGGTGGTCAATGCGGAGCCGGGACCGGCGATTACGATGTATGAGCTGCAGCTGGCGGCGGGGGTGAAGGTCAATCAGATTTCGAACCTGGCCAACGACATCGCCCGGGCACTGGGCTCGGGAATGGTTCGCGTGGTCGCCCCGCTGGCGGGCAAGAACACCATCGGCATTGAGGTCCCCAACAGCCAGCGGGAGATTGTTCGGCTGCGGGATTTGATTCTTAAGGGCGGGGCATCCGCTTCCAAGATGCAGATCCCGCTGTTTTTGGGCAAAGGGTCCTCCGGCGAGGTGCTTGTGTCGGATTTGGGAGCAATGCCGCATCTGCTGATTGCGGGCACGACCGGTTCGGGCAAGAGTGTGTGCATCAACAGCATTATTACGTCGATTCTGATGACCCGCCGGCCGGATGAGGTCAAACTGATTCTGATTGACCCGAAGATGGTGGAGATGGCGGCGTTTGAATCGATTCCGCACCTGATGTGTCCGACGGTGACGGAAATGCGGCGGGCCGAGCAGATTCTTCAGTGGGCAATGGAAAAGATGGATGAGCGGTACGAACTGCTGGCCGAGGCCAAGGTTCGCAATATCGCCTCCTACAACAAACTGACGCCGGAAGAGCTGATTGAACGGTTCCAGCCGAGCACGCAGGAGGAAGAGGCCCAGATTCCCAAGAAGCTGCCTCATATTGTTATCATTATTGATGAATTGGCGGACCTGATGATGACCAGCGCCAAAGAGGTGGAGTCATACATTGTGCGGATTGCTCAGAAGAGCCGGGCGGTTGGGATTCATCTGGTTTTGGCGACCCAGCGTCCGCAGGCAACAGTGGTGACAGGGCTGATTAAGGCGAATATGCCCGCCCGCATTGCGTTTCGTGTGGCGGGTCGAATGGACAGCCGAATCATTCTGGACCAGAACGGGGCCGAGTCGCTGCTCGGGCAGGGCGATATGCTGTTTTTGATTCCGGGCACAAGCGACCTGATTCGCGCACAGGGGGCGTATCTGGAAGACGATGAAATCCGCAACATTGTCAACTTCCTGAAGGATGTGGCCCAGCCGCAGTTCCATCCGGAACTGATGCAGCTGAATCGGGCTGAGCTGGCCGCCGGTCAGAAAGATGAGCTGTTTGATGAGGCGGTTCGGATTGTTCTGGAAACCCGGCGGGGCAGTGTCTCGCTGCTGCAGCGGCGGCTGAGCATCGGCTATGCCCGGGCCTCCCGCATTATTGAGATGATGGCGGCGGCGGGGATTCTGGGCGAATACAAAGGCAGCCAGGCGCGGGAGGTGATGATGACTCTCGAAGAATATGAGGAAATGAAGCGCAATCAGCTGCCGGAAGAGGTGGCTCAGTACGAAGACCTTTCCGGACGAGAGGAAAAACACGATGTCCGAACCGACGAAGAGGACGAGGAGGCGGAGGAATCGGACGAGGATGAGTACCTTTCGCCGACGGAAATCATCAACGAGGACAACCCCTGACGGCGGTTCAGCCCTGAAATCAGAGGACTTTCCGAGAGAGAATAAAAAAACCCGGCCGATTCGAGGGCCGGGTTTTTTCGTTCATTCAGAACGGGCTCGGTTTATTTGACGTGCAGAACAGAATTGTATTCTCCGAACGGATTGGGCTCGGCGTTTTCGTTGTAGGGGTCCTGCTGCCATTGGCCGTCCACGACAAGGCGATACCGATAGGTTCCCTTGTTGAGCGGGAGCTTGAGAATCCATTTGCCGTTCTCGCCGGCCCGCTGCATCGGGGTCTGTTCCGGGATCCAGTCGTTGAAGTCGCCGGCAATCTGGACGGTTTTGGCCCGCGGATAGAGGGTCGAGAAGATGACCGTATCGCCTTCCTGACGAACGCCGTAAAAGTCGGCGATTTTCTCTTCGAAGGTGCGTGTATCCTTGGGCTGCGGCGCTGGAGCCGATGCCGCAGCTGCGGGTTCTTCAACCGTCGTCTTGCGGGGTTCTTTGATGGTGGCCAGCAGTTCTTCGGCGCTGGCACTAATGGACTGGATGCGTGCTTCGAGGGTATCGACCAGCTCGGCCTTGTGAACGAGGGTATCCGTGCCGATTAATTCTTCAGCCAGGTTGAGGAAGTCCTTATAGCCCTTGCTGGCCGGGTCGTATTCGCTGATGGGCTGCCCGAGACTGGCGGCTTCTTTGAGTTTGGTATTGAAGTTGACGACCGTCTGAAACATCCGATCTCCGAAGTGTTTGCGAAGCTCGGCCAGAATCTCACGTCCCATCTTGGTGCGGATGTCATACATACTGGCCAGCACCATCAGGTTGACCTTCTGCCGACACTGCTCGCAGAGGACCTGAAGGGTCTCCAGCTGCTTGCTGAGACCGTGCAGAGAGAAGTAGCCCATCTCGACCGGCACAATCACATCGGAAGCCGCCCGCAGGGCGTTGAAGGTCAGCAGTCCTACAGAGGGCGGGCAGTCAATAATCACATAATCGTAATCAGCCCGGACCTCTTCGAGGACGGATTTGAGGCAGTTCTCCCGGTCCATGATGCCGGCCATCTGGGACTCAAAGGCCGCCAAATCGATGCTGGAAGGGGCCAGTTCGAACCGGTCGCTGATTTGCCAGAGGATTTCCTTGAGCCGAAGCGGCTCGCCTCGCGCCTTGCCGATTAAGACATCATAAATGCTTTGTTCAATCTGTTCTTCAGGGACGGCCAGGCCCACGGCACAGTGAGACTGCGGGTCCAAATCAACCAGAAGCGTCCGATATCCTTTGGCCGCAAGGGCGCTGGACAGGTTGATAGAGACGGTGGTTTTGCCGCATCCTCCTTTTTGATTAATAATGGCTACGGTTCTCATAGAAACTCCCTTTTCTAAGTCCCGCAAGGGGTTGCTGTTATTTGGCGTTCGTAATTTAATTTTCGTCAAAGTATGGCGGAATCTTTAGTTTTTTATCGGACAAAAAAAGAAAAAAGGCGTTTTTAATATTGAGAAAAGGCCATTATAAGGACATACGGGGTCTTTATTGGTTCTTGCGTAGGTTGAAAAAAATGGATGATTTTTTGTTTTTTGCCGATAAAATAGGAGGTTTCTATCTTCTGAATATTTTGAATCAGAGGAAAAGCAGGAGATTTTTGCGATGACGGAAGAACAAATCATCCAGTGGATGTATGAAAAGATTAAACGGGACGGTTTTACAAATGCAACGTCTTTGGCGGAAAGTTTTCTGCAAGAACATCGAATTACGGATGTTCTGGACCCGACCTTTTCACTGACTTTGGATGTGGGATTTAAGGTAGCTCAAGAAATCAAAGACCGGCAAATGGCCTCATTTGCCAGCTAAAGTGGCTTAATATTTCTCTATTTTAACAGAATATTCCGGCGGTGATATTCTGTTGTTTATGGAATCAGGGCATTGTATATCGGTTGAACCCACTTTTCGTTTTCGACATCGTAAAGGACAAAATCGGAATCGAATTGCCAATAGGCCCAGCTGAAGCCGCATTTTTCGGCGGTGCGGGCGACAAAAGAGATATAACGGACGCGTGAGTCCATATCGGCCTTGTCATACGCCCCGAACTCTCCGAGGAAGATGGGGCGGTTGTTTTTCTGGGCCCATTCTTTGACCTTTCGGAAATCCTCCACAACCGCTTCCTCGTCGGCGGCACTTCGCGGCCAGATGATGCCGGTCTTCTCAGTGTAGGCGGGGGTCCAGCGTGCCCCCTGATGGGTAAACTCCATCGGCTTGTAGTAGTGGATGGTGACAATCAGATTGCGGTCATCCTCCGGCAGCTGCAGCGAAGGGAGGGCATCGACGGAATTATAGTGTGCCGGACCGATGATAACGGCCCGTGTGGGATTGGATTTTCGGATGACGGCCAGGGCCTGACGATAATAGTCATTCCAGAGCTCCTCCGTCAGCTGCCGGTTGGGTTCATTGAGAATCTCAAAGAGCACGGTCGGCGGGGCGGCCGCAAACTCGGCGGATATCTGCTCCCAAAAAGTCAGGAACTTGCCCCTGTACGCAGCCGGGTCGGAGCCCATTGCGTTGTATTCGTGCAGATCGAGGATGGCGACCAAACCGGCGGCCAGGGACTTCTCTACAGCCCAGCGAAGGGTTTGAAGCCACTGCGGGTCCAGCGAATGCGGCGGCTCGTCTTTCATAAACCGGAACGGATGAAGATTGATGCGGACGCTCGAAAAGCCGGCGTCTTTGAGCATTTTGAAATACGGCTCTTTAAAGCGGGCCTGCTGCGGCGAGCGCCAAATCGGGTCATAGCCGATGATGTTCACGCCGCGTCCGATTTTCTGATTGAGTGCAAAAATGTCCATCTCTTCCGAAGCCGCCTGAAGAACACCCGTTAACAGAATAAGTCCTGAAAAGAACAGGATTACTTTCCGCATAAATACCCCTTTTTGTCAACCGCAAATATTTACATTTCCGCCTTTATACTATCTCTTTTCCGGCTCAAAGTCAAAATTAACTCGCTTTGTCTGCAAACTGCCGCTCGATTTCTTCCAGCGACTTGCCTTTGGTTTCCGGAAGGAACTTGAGGATGACAAAAAAGCCGAAAAGACAGATGGCCCCGTACAGCCAGAATGTACCGTGCGGCCCCAGCGAGCGGTTCAGATAGGGAAAGGCCAGGGTCAGCAGGGTGCAGGCAATCCAGAGGGAAAGGACGGCGACGGCCATGGCCGCCCCGCGGATGCGGTTGGGGAAAATCTCGGAGATAATCACCCAGGTAATCGGGGCCAGGGACATCGCATAAAAGGCAATCGCCGCCAGAACCAGCAGGAGCATAAAGAAGCCGCGGACCTGCAGGAAATAGCCCGTGCCGAGGACGGCATAAATGCCGGCCAGACCGCCGGACCCGAGGAGCATCAGGGCCTTTCGTCCGAGGCGGTCCACCGTGTAAATCGCCGCAAAGGTAAAGAGCAGATTGACTGTGCCGGTGATGACAATGTTGAACAGGATATCGCCGACGGAATAGCCCGCGGCGGCGAAGATTTCCTGTGCGTAGTTGAAAATGGAATTGATGCCGCACCACTGCTGGAAGACCGCCAGAAAGACGCCCAGCGCGATGATTTTCAGCAAACGCGGCTCCAGCAGGTCGCGGAAGCGGACAGAGGCGATTTCCTCTTTGGCCAGGGTTGCCTGAATGCTGTCGGCCTCCTGACAGGCGTATTCCCATCCGCCGACTTTTGCCAGAACCGCCCGGGCCTGATTGAGTTTGCCGTATTTGACCAGCCAGCGCGGGCTTTCCGGCAGCAGGAACATCAGAACAAAAAAGCCGAAGGCGGGCAGGGTTTCGGCTCCGAACATCCACCGCCAGCCGACCCGGCCGTGCCAGCCCGCCAGAATGTCCGCCGAGGAGGCATCCGGCGATAAAGGATGCGAGCGGGCCAGCATCCAGTTGACCCACTGTGCTGCCAGAACGCCGATGACGATCGTCAGCTGGTTGATAGAGACCAACCGCCCGCGAATGGGTGCCGGAGACATCTCGGCAATGTACATCGGAGACAGATTGGAGGCCAGACCGATGCCCAGTCCGCCGAGGATGCGGGCCAGCGAATAATCCGTCAGCGTTTGGCTGAACGCCGTCCAGAGGGCCGAGGCGGTAAACAGAAAGCCCGCCCCAATCAGCAGGCGTTTGCGTCCGAAGCGGTCGGACAGCACACCGGACAGGACGGCTCCGAAGATGCAGCCGACCAGGGCGCTGCTCTGCGCCCAGCCCCGCAGAAACGGGGTGTCATCCGTAATTTGGAAATAGGGTTCGTAAAAGGGTTTGGCGCCGCCGACAACCACCCAGTCATAGCCGAACAGAAGTCCCCCCATAGCGGCCACCAGACAAACCCGCCACAAAAAGGCCCGGTTGTATTCAGCGGCCCCGGCATCCACGTTTGTTTCTGCGTGTGTCATTGTGCTCCTTTGATTGTTATTTCCGTGCATCGTCGATGGCCCGGAACATCGCTAGAAGGTTTTTGGTCGGGACATTGCTCTGGACATTGTGGATGCTGTTAAAGACATAACCGCCGTTTCGGCTGAAGATGTCAATGCGCTCGCGCACCTGCCGATAAACCTCCTCGGGTGTGCCGAACGGCAGGGTCTGCTGGGTATCGACCCCGCCGCCCCAGAAGACCAATTGGTCGCCGAACTCGTTCTTGAGCCGAACAGGGTCCATGTCCGCCGCAGAACACTGGACGGGATTGAGCACATCGAATCCCGCCTCAATCAGGTCCGGAATCAGCGGATAAATGGAACCGCAGGAATGAATAAAGATTTTCCATTTCGTCAGTTTATGGATTTTGTCATTCACGGCCTTCTGGAAGGGTTTGTACAAATCGCGGTACATCTGCGGGCTGATAAACGGCCCCCGCTGCGTGCCGAAATCCGTGCCGCTTACAAAGACCACCTGCACCTTGTCACCCAGCGCGGCAGCCAGCCGTTCAATGTTCTTCAGCCCGATTTCACACTGATACTCAAACACCTTATACACATAATCCCGTCGGGTTACCGTCGAGACGTACCATTCCTCAACATCGCGGATGCCCCTGGGGTGTTTAAGCCAGGGGGCGGGCACGAGGGCAATATCGCCGAAGGCCAGTCCGGGAAAAGTCAGGTAAATGCCGGCGTCGGTGTTTTCGTAATACCAATCGACCTGCCGCTTGAAATGGGCAATGTCGGCCTCGGAGAGCAGCCCGAACTCCTCGCAATTGTCCCGCCAGTCCAGTTTCTCCTCGACGATCGGCTCCTGGCGTCGAATCGAATCCCAGAACCAGCTGTGTTTGGGCATTTTGGCACAGGGCGGAATGGTTGTGTCGCCCTGCGGGTACATCAGCAGGTCGCCCTTGGCATCCGTCGTCCAGTTGAATTGCTCCGGCACAAGGACCTCCGTGCCGTCGGCGGGCATTCGAAAGGGCTTCCAGCCGGTGTTCTCAAAGCCGAACATATTGCAGCGGGGATGGACGCCCACGACATCCAGCCCCAGCGCCAAACGCAGCGGCTCATCAATCTCCCCGAGCATCTGATAGGGCTCGATGACCTTAACACGATAATCCGGCTCTCCCAGCACCGCCTGCCGAAGGCGATGAACGGCACAAACCCCCATCCCGGTCTGCCCCCCGGCTCCAAAATCAACACAGAGCCGATCCGGCATTTTGCGGTCCAGAATCGCCTGAAGACGCTGTCGAGAAGTCAAAGCCGGCATTTTTCCCCTTTTGAGAAGGTTGGTTGTCTTTTCGCTCTGTCCAGTCTCCCTCCATCTTAATTCAAAAGGTGAACTTTTGAAAAGAAATTTGGAGTGAAGAAGGATTGATTACTGCTTGCAGAGGGCCCTAAAGAGTTGTAAAATAAATGTTTTTAGGGGTTTAAAAACAGGAAACGTTCAGAAAAAGATGACCGGCGGCGGGAAGAGGCGATTATGCTGAAATTTCGCACATTTGACGAAGTTTTGGATTTTGCAATCGTTCAGGAAAAGGCGGCCCAGCAGTTTTATGCCAAGCTGGCCCAGGAGGTTCGGGACCCCGCCGTCAGGGAGTTTTACCAGCAATTGACGGCGGAAGAAAAGGAGCACGAAAAACGCCTGATTTCCCTGAAAGGATATGCCTATGCCCTCCGGGAGCCGGACTTGCGGGATTTATCGGAGAGCGGGTATCTGGATGCTATGCCCGTGCCGGAAGATGTGAGTCTGAAGGAAGCCCTGCAGTTTGCGATTCGTAAAGAACGCTCTGCGGAGCACTTGTATTCACTTTTAGCGGATTTGGTCCAGCAGGAGGAACTGGAGCAGCTGTTTCGGGTTTTGTCAGGACAAGAGTTGCATCATCGGCAGGTTTTTGAGAAACGCCTGGTGGCGCTGGAAGAAAATGAAAAAAAGGGCTCATCGAGTGCTTTTGAGGGTCTAAAAAGCCCTGAATAAACTTGACACCGGCGAAAGAAAACCGGTACGATGGGGGAGTTTTTGCTGAAAGAATCTGTTTTTCGGGAGAGATACGGTGAAAGAGAGCATCGGAACGGCTCGAGCGGCGGTTTTGTCGGCGGCGATTTGGGTGCTTTTGGGTTGTTCGGACGACCCGGCTCATCAGGCCCAGAAGAAAATTTCTGAAAAAACAGAGGCGGCAGCGGCTCTGCTGACTTATGAAGGCAATGTTGAGGGCGCCCGGGCTCAGCTGGATCAAGCCCTTTTGGCGGGCGGCAGTGCGGCGGTGCGGGAACCGGCCTATTTGACCATAGGCAATCTTGAGCTGACGGACCTTCGCCGGCAGGCGGCGGATTTGGAGGCTGCCAAACAGCCGGTCCTGAATACCCTGATTCGTCTGGCCGAGCAGGTTCGGCGGATTGGGAAACTCCGCAATCAGCAGCAGGGGATTTCCCAGATGCTCGAGTCAGGACAGAAAGAGATGGCGGAACTGGAGCAGGCACTGTCGGGCGGAGGGCCGTTGGGAGAGGGGTTGGTTCGCGAGTTGACCAAAGCTCAGGAGGAATTGGCGGCCCTGACAGTTCAGCGGCAGGATTGGACGGCCAAGGCTGCGGCAGCAGATGAACAGCTGTCGCTTCTGCAGGCCCAGGCGGATGAACGTTTTCAGGAGGCCAAACTGGCCGGCGGTGTGCGTAAGACGGAACTGGAAAAGGCCGGTTATGAGATTCTGCTGAAGAAGAAGAGTTTTTATTCCGAGAAGCAGGAAGCCCTGACGCAGGCGGAGATGACCGAACGGCAGATTGCTTTGGTGCAGCCGCGTGTGGAACGGCTGGCAGCGGCTATTGAGGATATCCGGAGCAAGCTGGAGGGGCTTCGGCAGTCCGAACAGATCGCTCAGCTGCGGGCGGCCCAGGAGCAATTGGCCGGACAAATCCAGCAGGAATTGGGGGCTCTCCGCCAGATGGTTGCGGAACTTCGGGAGAATGTCGGGGCCTATCAGCGGCAGTATGAACAGGTGAATGCGTCAATCGAAAAAGTGCTTGGTGCGTATGAGCGGATTCAATCTCGCTCATCTCAGCCGACGGTGCTGTACAAAAAAGGACAGATTCAGTCGCTGGCGGGCCAGCTGGCGGGGGGCCGACTTCAGTTTGAACTGATGGTCAGTGTGTCCGTCGAGGGGCTTATCAAGGCGGCCGGCGGGGATGCGGCGGTTGAGACGCTGCTGCGGGAGGGGCTGCTGACGGTGGCGGAGGATGAATGGCTGGGCAAGGCTTCGGCGGCTTTTGATGAGGCGGATAAGACCTTTGAGCAGGCGCTGGCGGAAGGCCGTTCGCTGAGCGGGGAAGCCGCTCGGCAGTATGCGGTGAACGTGACAGCCAGCCGACTGCTGAACCTTCACTCCAAAATGAAGCTGGCGGATTCGCTCGACCGGTATGAGTTGGCTGACGCAGTCGAGGCGGTCTTGAAGGAGCAAATGCAGAAGGCCGCTGAACTGGGGCCGATTTTTACACAATCGGAAACGGCGCGGCTGTTGGAAAAAGGACTGAATTATCAGCCGCAGATGCCGTATGACAGCGAACTGTATTTTGAGTCGCTTCGTCCGCAGCTGACGGCCTGGAAGCAGGTGCAGGGCACTCCGCAGCAGCGGGAACAGGCAGCCCGGGAAGCCCTGGCTTTGATTGAACAGTATGAGGCCAAAGCGGATGAAAAGATGCTTCGTCTGCTGCAGGCCGAAAAGCAAACGGTTCAGGCGGCTATCGAACGGGGGTTTGAAGAGCCCGCTCCCGGTACGGGACCGTCTGTCGGTGAGCCGAACCAGCCCTGAGCGAATAGGAGCGGACGGAGGCTTGAATGAAACTGTCTGATTTGATTAAACCGGAATGCATCCAGACGGGGATGGTGATTGAGGATAAGGCCATTGCCCTTTGTGAGATTGCCGCCCTGGCCAAAAAAAGTCCGCTGTGCCGGCATATCTCGGAGGAGGACATTCTGGAGGCGCTTCAGGAGCGGGAGACGCTTGGGTCAACGGCCTTCGGCGGACAGGTGGCGATACCGCATTGTCGGCTCAAGTCCATTCAGGATTTTGTGGTGGGGGCGGTGACGATTCCGGACGGGGTGGATTTTGAGGCGGCGGACCGTCAGAAAGTCCGGCTGATTGTTTTTATTCTGGCGCCGGCGGAGCGGCCGAATGCTCATATTCGGCTGCTGTCGTCGATTTCACGGGCGCTTCAGAATCCCAAAGGCGTTGAAAAGATGGTGGCCGCCAAAGACGCCAAGTCGCTTCGGCAGATGCTGATTCGCCAGGCCGGTGCGGAGATTCCGCTGGAGGTGTCCAGTCAGAAGAGTCTGCTGCATGTGTTTGTGCAGGATGAGCACGTGTTTGAGCAGATTCTCGGAGCGCTGGCCGGGCTGGAAACCGGCTCTCTGGCGGTGCTGAGCGGGGAGAACAGCCGTACCTACTTGTCGAAGATGCCGCTGTATGCCCAGTTTGCCAAGAATGAAAGCGGGAACGGGTCGGTGTGTCGGGTGATTTTGGCGATGATTGAGCAGCGGCTGGACAATGAAATTATTCGGCGGATTGAAGGCATTACCGGCCCCCTGCAGGAATGCAGCGGGGTGATGGTGACGATTCAGAATCTGTCGTATGCGGCCGGCTCGCTCGAACCGTAAGGTTTTCTTTAGGGGCGGGCAGCCGCTCTGAAGAAGGAGGTTCGTTGTGGCAGACCCGAAGATTCAATTCTATCATAGTTTGTCCACACTGCTGAGGGCTGGTGTTCCGATTCTGCGGGCTTTGCCGCTTTCTTCCCGAGTCCTGCGCGGGTCCTGGCGGCGGATGGCTCAGTCGCTTGATGCCGACGTTCGAAAGAGAATGTCGCTGGCCGACAGTCTGGCTCGGAGGAAGCGATATTTTGAACCGCTGGAGATTGAGCTGGTCCGCACGGGAGAACAGACTGGACAGCTGGCGGAAATTCTGGAACAGCTGAGCCAATGGCGGGAATTCCTTCGTCAAATTAAACGAACGTTCTGGTCCGGGATGGCCTTGCCGATTGTGTACATCCATTCCGCGGCGCTGGCGCTTCCCCTTCAGATTTTAGGGAAAGCGATTCTGCACAAGGAGGGTGAGATTGCGGATTATTTCTATTCCGTGGCCGGGATTTTGTCCATTTTTTATGTTCCGGCCGCACTGACGGCCGCCGCCGTGTACCTGACGCCTTCGCAGGGGTTTTTTCGAAAGATGTATGATTCGGCGCTCTGTGCCGTGCCGGTGATGGGGAAAGCCGTAATCAATCTTTCTCTGAGCCGGTTTGCCAAAACGTTTGCGATGCTGTACGGTGCAGGTGTGCCGATTGTCCAGGCCTCCGAGCAGGCCATGCGAAACTGCGGCAACTGGCTGGTCCAGCAGCGGTTGAAGGGAGGATGCCTGAATGTCAGAAAAGGATTGTTGATGAGTGCAGGGTTTGCTCCGACGGTGGATGCGCAATTTCGTGAAATCTGGCTGGTCGGGGAGGAAACGGGAGAACTGGAAGAATCCGCCCAGCGGCTGGGGAATATGTATGCCGAGCGGGCCGAAACGAGCATCAGGGTCTTTGCCCGAACATTCCCGGTTTTGATTTATCTGCTCATTATGGGCGTTTTGGCCTTTCTGGTGTTTCAGGGGTTTCTGTCCATTTACGGGACAATATTGTCCTAATAGTCCGGATATTGGATAAAGAAGGGTCTGCTTTGGCGAGATATTTTTTTCGGAAGAATCAGCGGATTCGCAGTCAGGCGGATTTTCGTCGTGTGATAGGGAGGCGCTTGTCTGTCCGGCGGGGGATGATGCAGCTGTATATGGCCCCGAATGGGCTAAAAAAACCGCGATTTGGGGTTTCTGTGGCCAAAAAGGGGACCAACGCTGTGACTCGAAACCGGTTAAAGCGGCTTGGACGGGAGGCATTCCGGCTCAGTCAGCATCAGATTCCAGCGGATTTCGACTATGTTTTAATTTTTACACCGAAAATGTCGAAAAAAAAAGAGAAAGGCACCATTGAGTTGCCGACATTTGAGGTAGTAAGGGAGACGTTTTTGGATATGGTATATACATTATGGTCTCGACGTGCAGCGTTTGAAAATGACGGAGCGTAAATTGTTCAGTATTGGACAGGCGGCATCCAAAGCCGGTGTATCTCGACAGACTGTCCAGTATTATTTGATGGTAGGATTGCTGGAGCCGACGGAAGTGACAGCAACGGGCCGTCGGTTCTTTGATGAGAAGGCGATTGAGACGATACGTCTGATTCATCAGATGAATGATACCGGATATACCCTGCGGGATATCCGGGAGATATTTCTGGAAAAACGAAAGAACGAGGGAAAAGGACCGTCAAAATGATGGATTATGCCGCTCAGCAGCGCCGCCGGAATCTGATTGTAGGCGGATTTGTGTTGGTGGCCCTCTGCGCCTTTTTTTGGATGCTGATGGTTTTCGGCGATTTGCCGGTGGCTGTGGGGAAGATGCGCTCGTTTGAGGTGCTCATTGAGTTTCCCAATGCACCGGGGATCGGACGGGATACACCGGTTCAGTACTGCGGGTATCAAATCGGGCGGGTGCTGAAGGTGTCTCCGCCGGTGCTGGCGACGGACCCCAACGGCAGACCGATGGGACACGTAGTCAAGGCGGTTTGTCTGATTGAGGAGCAGTACAAGGATATCCCATGGAATGTGGATATCAAACTGATGCGCCGGGGGCTGGGCAGCAGTTATATCGAGTTTACGTGGGACCCCCAAAAACCGCTGGTTCCGAAGTATCCGGACAATCCGCGGTCGGTGTATCTGATGGACCAGATGGTGCTGTCGGGTACGACGGGGCTGACGAGCGAGTTTTTCCCGCCGGAGGTCCAGAAAAAACTGGAGAATCTGGTCGATGCGATTGCGGCGCTGGCAACCAACGCCAATCGAATCATCGGGGATGCGGACAATCAGGCCAACATTCGAAAAACACTTGCCGCCGTCAGCGAAGCCACTGCCCAAGCCCGCGATACACTCAAATCTGTGCAGCAGTTTACGGATGTCGGCACGGAGCAGCTGACACGAGTAGCCGACCGGCTTGATACAGCGCTGGCGGAGTTTGGACGGGTCTTTGCGCAGATTAATGCCGGACAGGGCACAGCGGGCCGGCTGGTGACGGATGAGCGGCTGTATGAAAATTTGGTGGACAGCACGCTCGAACTTCAGATGGCCCTGGAACAGATTAAAAAATGGGCGGCGGAGGCCCGCGACCGCGGCATCCGGATTAAGTGGTAGTCCCCAAACACCCTTTCTTCTAATTGTTTCGTTCGACGCTGCTCGGAGGCAGAAGCTGCCGGATTTTTTCCGGCGGGACTGTTTCTATCTTCCTCCCATTTTTAACAGATTTCCTGTTGACATTCTTTTTAGAACCCGCTATATATAAGAAATGGAATTGGGCAGGGTCTATATATAGTAGTCGGCGGCGATAGATGGAATTTTCGGGGACTGGCCTGTGAGATGTCCATTCTGCAAAGAAGACCAGGATCGGGTGATTGATTCACGTTCGAGTGAGGGAGGGCGCATTATCCGCCGCCGCCGGCAGTGCCTGGTCTGCAAGCGTCGGTTTACCACCTACGAAAAAGTCGGGGAAACCTACAAACTGAGCGTCATCAAAAAAGACGGCTCCCGTGTTCCGTACGAGCGGGAAAAGATTATCGCCGGTCTTCAGAAGGCCTGTTATAAGCGTCCCGTATCGGCCGAACAGATGCAGGAGATTGCCGACAAAATCGAAGAAGAGGTCTTCCGCAATTTTGACAAAGAGGTTTCCTCGCGTTTTCTGGGTGAGGCGGCGATGCGCCATTTGCGGAAGGTGGATAAAGTGGCCTATATCCGTTTTGCCAGCGTCTATCGGGATTTCAAGGATGCCGGAGAGCTGCTGGATGAGGTTCATCAGGTTCTTCAGGAGCCGGACCTGTCGGACCAGCCGGGTTTGTTCGGGCATTAAAGGGAACGGTTTTCGCCAGGCCGTTCGGCCGTTTAACCTCTGTCGAAAGGAACCGTCATGCGAGTGCGAGTAATCAAGACCGACGGTACAGCAGAGCCCTACCTCCATACCAAAGTGCTTGGAACATTTCATCATGCGCTCAGTGCCGCCGGAGAAGCCAATTTGTATGCGGCGGAGCAAATGGCTCAGGCCGTTACCTATTATCTTCACAGCAGTCCGGCAGCCCGCACCGTCAGCTCCGATGAGATTCACCTGATGATTCAGGCGGTTCTTCAGGATACAGGACATCGAGCGGCAGCCGAGGCGCTCAATCAGCATCGGGTTCAGCGAAAACTGCTGCGCAGGCGCATTGAAGTCATTGGCGATTCTCCGGCGGAGGAGCCGTCTTCAACCGCCTGGAACAAGTCGGAGATTGTGGCCTATCTGATTCGCCGGTACCATCTGAATCGTTCGCTGGCACGGGTGATTGCCGGGCAGGTGGAGGAAAGGGTGTTTCGGATGGAGGTATTTCGCGTCCGGAAAGGGCTGATCCGGCAGCTGGTGGAAAATGAAACCGAAGCAATGCTTCGAGCTGAAGAACAGCTGAATATTACCCTGTAAGACCCATTCAAGAGTCGGTTTGTCTCGATAAAAAAAGTCGTTTTTCCCCGCATTTATTCTTTCCTCCGAAAGGAAACCTGCAAACCCATTGCGGATACTCCTCGCAGAGGAAGGCGGAAAGCCGTTGCTTTTCTGAACGGTTTTTTGGTACAATGAGCCCATATCCATCTCCAGTGTTTCTGCTTCCCCGAAGAACAGCAAGTGTGTCTGGCCGGCAAAGCGAAACACCCCTGATTGAGGCATGCAGTCAGACGATTTAACGGAGGGAAAAATGACTGCGATTCGTGCTCATCAATCGGTTGCGGAATGGGCCCGTCGGATTCGATGGTCTATTGCCAAATCCATTCATAATCCCCTTGTATGGCTTTTTGCCGTGCTTGGAGTGATTTTTTATATTATGTTTCGTCCCGGCCGCATCCGGAGGCGCTGCGGCATTATTATTTTCAATGAGATTTGTTTTCCTGACTGAAAGGAGGTCCCTATGAATGTGATTGATTATCTGAATGAGCAGCAGACAAAGTATGAAGTGGTTCAACACAAGCCTGCTTATACGGCCGAACAGCTGTCACGGGTGGAGCATCTGCCTGCCCCCCAGGTGGCCAAGACGGTGGTGGTGGAGGCGGACGGGCGGTTTTATCTCTGCGTGCTGCCGGCGGACCGGAAGATTGACTTTTTTGCTCTTCAAAAACATCTGAACGCCAATCAGGTACGTCTGGCGGATGAAGATCAGATGGCCCTGCTGTTTTTGGATGCGGAGGTCGGGGCAGAAGTTCCTTTCGGGCATTTGTACAACCTTCCGACCTTGCTGGACAAAGCGCTTTTGAGAGACAAGGAAATTTCTTTTTTGGCCGGCAGACATGATGTTTCCGTCCATATGAAGATGGAGGATTATCTGCGGCTGGCCCGTCCGAGTGTTTTGAAGTTTTCTTATCCGGCACAGGCGGAGCGGTTTCTGGACCCGTATTTTTTCGACCCGTATTTGGACAATAATTTTCTCCCGTAAATGAAAGCAGCTGACAGCCCCTGTTCTCTGCTCTGGAGAGGATTTCGGCGAAAAGAGTCCGGCGGAAACGGAGAAGGCGTTTTTTTTTCAGAAAAAATGAAACAACCCTCGCTGTTCTCCTGTCTATAGCAGTGTGTGTTTTGGCAAAAAAAGACCATTCATTGCTTGAAAGAAAGGATTCTCTGATGCTCGGATATGGCTGCGGTCCTTGTGACGGGGCGGAGGCCGTTTTCGGTATCTGCTTTGCTTTCGGGATTATCCTGCTGGTTCTGTCGGTGAATGTTGTGCTGGTAGTCTGGCCGTTCTGCCGGATCTTCGCCAAGGCGGGGTATCCGTGGGCCCTGGGCCTCTTGATGATGGTGCCGATTGCCAATCTGATTTTGCCGTTTGTGCTGGCGTTTGGGGATTGGCCCGCCCTGCGAAATCAAAACCGCAGTGCCCAGGGAACATCCGGGAGTTTGTAAATCTTTCCATAAAAAAACCGCCGTTTCGCGATGAAACGGCGGTTTGAATGGCTTGCTGGTTTCTTTACTGCTGCGGCTGCGGGGGCTGCTGCGGCTGGGGAGCCGGCGCCGGCTGAGCGGCCCGCATCTGCTGCATCATCTGCATCTGCTGCTCAAAGGCCTGCTGTCGGGCCTGTTCTTCCGGGGACCATTCTATCTTGGCGGCAGCCCGGAGTTTGGCCTTAATCTGCTGCCAGCCCTCTTGTTCTTTCTGGTCTGTCAGACGCCCGATAAGGGTTTCCTTGACCTCGTCAAAAGACTGTGTTCCGGCATCTTTGTGGTCGGTTCTTTTGATGATGTGGTAGCCGTACTGGGTTTCGACGATGTCGCTGATTTGTCCGTTCTGCAGGGAGAATGCGGCATCTTCGAAGGGCTTGACCATCTGGCCGCGCGGGAAGGTGTACTCGCCGCCGCGGTCTTTGGAGCCCGGATCTTCCGAATATTCTTTTGCTAATGCGGCAAAATCCTCCCCGGCCCGAGCCCGCTGGAGGATGCCCTCCATCTTTTGCCGAATCTGGGCTTTTTCTTCCTCGGTCTTGCCCTGCGTGCGAAGCAGGATATGGCTGGCGGTCACCAGTTCGGGCTGCGCAAATTCCTGCTGATGCTCGTCATAGTAGGTTTTGGCTTCCGCTTCCGTGGCCTTCAGGTCTCCCAGTTCCGCCTTCATCAGGGCCTCCACTTTGGCCCGTGTGAGAAATTGCTCTTTGACATCGTCCACGGACATGCCGGAAGCGGTAATCTGCTCGAGCATGGCTTCGAGGGTCAGACCGTTTTCCTCCGCGAACTTTTTCATTTCCTGCTCGGCCTGCTCCGGGGCTACCTGGATGTTTTTCTCTTTGAGGGCCATCTCAATCAGGGCCAGGTCCACCAGCATTTCCGTCACCTGCCGGCGGGTCTGATCGCGAAGCATTTGGATGCGCTCCTGGGGCACTTCCATTCCCGGCGGGACCATCTTCAGCCGGGCCTGCACCCGCTTTTCGACTTCCTGAGCGACTTTGGATTCCATAATGGCCTGCCCGTTCACCGTGACAACTACGGCATCTGCGGCAGGAGTCAGTGCCGGCGCCGGAGCGGCTTTTTCGGCGGCTGGTTCGGATGGGCCAGCAGGGGCGGGAGCAGCCGCCGGCTGCGGCTGAGTTTTTTCGTCTTTGCATCCTGTCAGGACAGCGATTCCAGCCAGAGCCATCCACAGAGCAAGCGGCCTAACCAATTTCATAAACCTTTTCCTTTCATAGTCTTAAAAATATTTCGTGCCTGTTTGCAAATCTACAAAATAAACACATTACCCCTTTGCGAATGGATAATCAAGAAAGATATTTTTTTGCAGGGCTTGCCTCCCAGACTCCGCAGCGGACAACTTCCTCTATGTAGTAAATTTGATGATGCCATCATCATTTCGCTCCATTCCGTGAGAAACTGAAATCTTTTGAATGCCGCTGTTTTTTTACAGATAGACTTTGTCCATTAGTCGCGGGAAGGCGATGCATTGGCGGATATGCCGTTCGCCCGTAATCCAGGCGACGGTGCGCTCCACGCCCAGCCCAAAGCCGCCGTGCGGAACCGAGCCGTACCGGCGCAAATCCAGGTACCACCAGTAGTTCTGCGGGTTGTATCCTTCTTCCTGAATCCGCTTGAGCAGCCGGTCATAGTCATCCTCGCGGACGGAGCCGCCGATAATTTCTCCAAAACCGGCCGGCGCCAGCAGGTCAAAGTTTTCGACGACACGCTCGTTGGCGCGGTCGGCCTTCATATAAAAGGCCTTGGCTTCTTTGGGATAGTGCGTGACGAAGACGGGTTTTTCGTGCATCAAAGACAGAATGGTCTCATCCGAGCCGCCCAAATCCTTGCCCCAACGGAAGGAGGCCGCCAGCTCGGCGTGCTTGGGATTGTTCTGGATTTTCGTTTCCAGTTCGTCCAAATCACTGCGGATTTCGACGATGCGGCGGGCGTTCTTCTCCTGCTGCCATTTTTTCAGACCGCCTTTGTTCTCCTGCTCCTGGAGCTGGGCCAGTTCTTTTTCGAGAGCCTCCTTTTGGGCCTGAAACTCAGACAGCTGCCGCTTCATAAACTCCTGCGTTGCCGGACTGGTGAGGATTTCGGCGGCCTGGGTGTAGGTGAGCCGAACAAACGGCGGCTGCACCTTTTCGAGTCCGGCGATGTCGGCGCCGAGCATCTCCAGCTCTGCGCGGTTGTCGGACAGGACCCGCTGCACAATCGAGCAAACCAGTCCCTCGGCCAGTTCCAGAAGGCCGTTTAAGTCGATATAGGCGACTTCGGGCTCGACCATCCAGAACTCCGTCAGGTGCCGGCGGGTCTTGCTTTTTTCCGCGCGGAAGGTCGGACCGAAACAATAGACCCGCCCGAAACTCATCGCCGCCGACTCCAGATACAATTGCCCCGTCTGGGTCAGATGCAGGGGCTGGCCGAAATAATCGACCTCAAAGAGGGTCTGTTCGCCCTCGCCGGCAATCGTGGTAAAAATCGGGGTATCCACGAGGATAAAGCCCCGGTCGTTAAAGAATCGCCGGATGGCGTCAATGACGGTATGGCGGATGCGTCCGATGCACCAGGGCCGGCGGCTCCGCAGATGAAGATGGCGGTTCTGGAGAAGAAAATCGATGCCGTGCTCTTTGG
Organism: Anaerohalosphaeraceae bacterium; assembly: GCA_035378985.1. Lineage (NCBI taxonomy): Bacteria > Pseudomonadati > Planctomycetota > Phycisphaerae > Sedimentisphaerales > Anaerohalosphaeraceae > Anaerohalosphaeraceae bacterium. The sequence goes on along the minus strand of DAOSUR010000011.1, from coordinate 31,164 downwards.
GGGTAATGGGATAGTCTTTGGCCGCCTGATGGATTTGGGCATCCGTAACCAGCAGTTCATAGCCGCCCGGGCTGCGCGGCTCGGCCCGAACAATCCCCGCCACCGACAGAGACGATTCCTGCCCCAGATGCTCGAGGGCTTCGTAGAGGTCATCGGGGATTTTGCCCTTTTCGACGATACACTGGCAGAAGCCCGTGCCGTCCCGCACAATCAGAAACTGAACCTTGCCGCTGGGCCGGCTGTTGTACAGCCAGCCGTTCAGACGCACTTCATTGCCGACATGATTTTGCAAATCTGAAATCCACGTTTTCATCGCCATATAAATTCCGAAAAAACTGTACGTGCCTTGTCAGTGCAGCTCTGTCAAAGACAGGCCCGAGGAAAGCTGCCGACTCTTTCGCGAATTGTAATACTTTGCCGCCGCAGATACAAATCTGTTTTTTACAGGCATCCGCCCTCCGGCACCGGCCAGAGCGGAATATCATCCTTTTCAGCAACCGGCCCGGCCGTTTTGAGGTCCACCCGCCGCTGACAGACGCCGCCGTCGTCGATACCGTTGCAGCCTTTGCTGTAAAGACGAAAGCCCGTCTCGCTCCGCTGATAAACGTAGGAGTCCCCGCTGAGCGGGTCTGTGAAAATCTCTTCAGAAGGGGCATAAGACCTGCACGCGTCCAAGTCCGGCGGCCACGTCTGATGCTGCTCTTTGACCTGACGAAGGGCCCTGCACAGAACCACCGACCGCCGCTGCGTCTGGTGCCGCAGACAGGCTTCAGAAATGTTCGAATAGACGGCTCGAAGGGTTTCAAGGAGCAGCTTCATGACAGATTGATAATTGAACTCGATACGGGTTATTCCGCCCTCCGACCGCGGATGCCTCCACTCCGGATGAAGCCCCCTCTCCATCAGCGGGTCGAAAAGCCTGTCAACTTCCTGAAAGAGTATCTCGGCACGGCTGGGGTAAAACAGAGTCAGCAGCAGGAAAAGAAGTCGGCCCTTGACCAGTTCAAGATAGGTCGGCGATTGCCGGTTCTGCCGAATCAAATCAGGTACGGCAAAAACGGCGATTCCGCTTCGTTTCAGGCGGGTCCGTCCCTGTTCGTTGACCTCATACAACGTGGCCCACATCTGTTTGGCTGTCAGTTTTTCAAACTCCATCACCGCAGGCCACAGCTGGGTCCAGGAAATATCCATTTTCTCCAGAATCTTCTGAATCCGCTCGTCCTGGTCCGGCTGCGGAACCCCTTCGAGGATTTGGTATTTGAGAACCGCACAAATCCTCTCATCCAGACGCAGACTGTTTATGAGGGATGAAAACATCGGCTGCTGTCTGAGATGATTGGACAACTGAGCCGCGGTGTACAGCTTTTGCAGAGCCGATTCGGTGTGTCCCTCCGCCAGGTCCAGCGTACAGGAGCGAAGCAGAATACCGGCGGCGGTGGACAGATTGACCACCACATCCTGATTTGACGTCTGACCCCATTGCGGTTCCAGCCCAAACCAGCATCTCGCGTATTCCGCAGCGGCCTGCAGCTCGATGACGGATTCATTCTCCTTCAGCCAGTCGGCCAACCCGGGGAAATCCCCCCCGCTGCCACGGATGCCGGACGGCGGCGGATTGGGGGTCCAGCTCGCTCAGCCGGCACTGCAGGCCCTCCCAGTCTTTTCGTGCAAACAACTCTTTGTACAGAACCGCCGCATTTTCGCCGTCCGGTATCTCCTGTGCCTGCCGCCAAATGCGGATTTGGTCCTCGAGGGCATAGGGCTTCCATTGCAGGTCCGGTTTTGCCGGCAGGAAGACCCAAACCAGAACCAGCAGCACGCCGCCCAAAAGACCGTATCGAACTTTCTTGGAATAAGATTTCAGAAGCAGCGCCGGGAGCAGCAATAGACAAAGCAGCCCCAGCACCTTCCACGGCAGCCGGACATAAAGCCCCAGCAGAATCAGAAGAGCCGGCAGAATATGGCAAACCCAGAAGAAAATACTTTGCTCGTTCCGGCTCGTTTTTGTTTCGTTTTTCTGTTCCGTACTTTCCGGTTCACCGGAAGACATTGGCGTACGGTTCATTCTTCATCTCCTTCGATTTTTACTTCCCATCCGGGTGTCGGCCAGTACTGGCGGTCATCTTTGTCCTCTTTCAAATAATCGACGCCCTGGTCATCCCGTTTGTTTATCCCGATACTGTACAGGCGAAAACCGTTTTGTGTCGGCACATAAACAAACGGCTCGCCGCTGACGGGGTCCAGCCGACCCTGCCGGGCGGACAGTTCCTCGAGATTCGCCGGCCACCGGCCGTTCCGGAGATAAAAACGCCTCAATTCCATCAGGAGGGCCATCGCCTGCCGCAGGGCCTTTTGCTGACGGTTTCGGCTGTTGAGGGGATAATAGTAACTCACCTGCCGTTTGGCATACCAATCCACCAGAGAGCGGCTGTTGAGTCCCCGCTTCCAGAGCGGCTGGGTATCCACCCACTCCAAATCTTTTCCCTCCTCGGCCATTCGTGCATAGCGGTCATAGCGTTTGTTTATCAGGTCGGCGGCTGCCTGCGGCGAGGCCGGCATGCTGAACCACATAATCAAAACCGCCAGCTTGGTGAATTGTTCCGTAGCGAACAGCCGATAGCGCGGATAGCCGAGCACTTCATGAAGCCCCAGTCCGATATCCCGGGACAGACGGGTCTGCCCTCGGGCATTCTGCTGGTAAAAGATCGCGGCGATATTGCGGGCCAGCATTTTTTCCCGCTGGAGAATCCGGGGCCAGTTGTCCTCCCAGATTGGGTCGGTCTGTCGAAAAGCTGCCTCAATCTCCTCCAGCATCGGCTCCGTGCATTCCTCCACAATCATCCGGGAAAGGACTCGTCCGGCCGCCTCCTCCAGATAATACCCGCCCGCCTGGTCCAGAAGCGTTCCCTGCTGATAAAAATGACGGGCTATGTGAACAATCGTAAGCTGTTTTTCGAGCGCCGGCTGGAGCCGGCCGCAGGCCAAATCGCGGTTGGCTGAGCGGAGCAGGATGCTGCACCAGGCCTTCAGAACCTTGATGCGCAGCTGCTGCCTTTGATAACGAACGGGGTCGCCGGGCACCTCAAACCGGCACAAGGGCTTGCGGGCATTCTCCATCAGCTGCTGAAGAATTGGTTCGCATTCGTCCATCCAGCGGCTTAAGGCCGGAAACTGCTCCGGTTTCCAGGGGCCGGCGTAGGACAGTTGGTCTTCCTGTTCAGAATAAGGATAGGAAAAAACCGTTTCACGGGTCTTTTCCACAAGCGAGGTATAATAGTCGGCAGCATTGTCCGGGATAGAGTCTGTCGGCTCAATCGCAAATGGGTAGGTCATCCACTCCGCCGAATCCCCGGATGGGATTTGAATCCATATCCAAACGGATATGGCGGCCGCAGCCATCACAGCCCAGCACCATTTTTGACTTTTTCGAGGGACAAATACGGAAACAAGCGGAATGAGTGCCAGCAAAAGCACAATTTTTATCGGAATATGGAGGACAAGCCCGATGGAGCACAGAAGGGAGCAAAGGAAAACAGCCGACCAGCGGACAATCGCCGATAGCACCCGCCAGGCGAAGCGTAAAGCGCCCCCAATCTCTCTCCCGGTTGTTTTTCTCATTTTGGACGAGTACATCTTACCCGTCTTTTGCTGTTTCACAAGGGTATTTGAGTATTTGCTCCGAGGCAGCCAAGACGGACTATTCGATTAAGTCCATACAATACGGACAGTTAGAGCAGGAATCCAAAATTTTTCTTAATAAATTCACATTTTTTTATCAATGGCGGGGGGTTCTCAAACGGCTATATTAGAGGAGATTTTGGAAAAGATTCCTTCCTCCTTGGGCGAAGGAAATTCTTTAATAAGCTGTCAGTGAGGTTTGGTGAAACACAAGGATGTTTTGCAGTCCAAGAAAGGAACAATTCGGGAGCGAAAAAGGCCAGAACTATCCCGAACGGTTCTTTGAAAATTAGGCAGTTTGGAGAAAACGGAGTGAAAATACTTGCTTTTTCCGGCGGTTTTTCCGTAAAATATTCTGCTTCAAAGGGATACACACGCAACAATACGGAGTTAGGGTTGTGGGGTCGGAAAAAAATACTCCGCCGGAACAGTTGGCCGCGATGAGGGAGCAGGCATCTCGTTTGTTTCAGGAACACGAGGGCTTTATCCGTTCGGCGATTCGATTTGTGATTCAGAATCCGTCCGACCGCGATGATTTTTACCAGGACCTTTTTTTGTCTTTTATTCTGGATCCGCCGTTCGGAGATATTCAGAAACCTCGCGGCTTTTTCTACCGGCTTGTTCTTGAGCGGGCTACTGATTGGTATCGAAATCAGGCACGAAGGCGGAAAGCACTCCTCAAGTTTTACCAACAAGCCCGGCTCGATGCCGTGGAAAAAGGAGCTGAACCCGTAATCTCTGATGTCGATGAACTTGCCGTTTTTTTTGAGAAGGTCCAAACGCATTTGAAAACGAATGAAGGTCGGGCGATTTTGTATCGGTATAAAGAGAATTATACGCTGAAGGAAACAGCTTTGAAGCTGGGGGTCAAACCAGAGACCGCGGCTCGATATATCTGCAGCGGTTTGAAAAAAATCAGAAAAGCTTTTTTTAATAAAGAAGGATGAAGTTATGAAGAAGGAGAGCCAATCTGTTTGTCGACGGGCTGCAGTGTTCTATTATGATTATCTGACTGAACCGTCCGAAATTCCGCAGAACGTTCGGGAGCATATAGAACGGTGCGGAGAATGCCGGGCGGAGCTGGGGCGTCTTGCAGAGATTCTGGAAAATCCTGAACCGGCCGTTCGGTCTGTTCGAATGGAGATTCTGCGCTGTCAGGTGCCGCTTTTTGACCGGTGGGTGGGCTGCACGCAGACAAAGCCGTTTCTGCCGCTTTTGTCGGTGGAGGGATTGGTTCCGTCGGTTCCGACGCCGGCGGCGGCCCATCTGGCGCATTGTTCTCTGTGCCGGAATGATTTGGAGGCCCTGAAGAGATTCTCGCTGACGAGTGAACAGGCCCTTGCGGCCGCCCGTTTTCTGAGCGGCGACGGGGATGCCCGTCTGATGTTGGCCAGCCCCTGTCCTGATGCGCTGGAGGCAATCCGATGCAGGGAGGATTCTGAAGTTCTGACGAAGCTGGGCCGAAATCCGGATGGGACCTTTCAGATTGCAACGGCTCAGCGGGCTGCGGACGAGCCGAAAAAGACAGCGAGGCAGCGTTCGTTTGTGTGGGTTCGCTATGCCGCGGCGGCTGTTCTGCTGATCGCTGTTCTGCTGCTCTGGCAGGTCCGTCCGGTTCGGGGGTTGGATATTGCGGAAGTCTATCAGGCCCTCGGTCAGGCCGTCAATGTGTCGGTCACTTCGTATCCCCAAGGGGGGCAGAACCTGCTCCTGGCTTCATATGCCTTCGAAGAGCAAAGGCCTCTGCAGGAAATCTGGGTATCCAATTCCCTGGGGGTGCATCTTTTTATTGAAAAAGAGCGGGCCGTTCTGTGGGATTTGAATCGGCAGAGGAAACTGATTAAGACGGCCTCCGGAATAGAAGTGATACCGATTGAAGAGCCGGCCAAGAAACTGGAGATACCATGGGGTCTGCTGCCGTTTCGCTCGCCGTCTGAACTGCCTTCCAGGTACAAATGGAAATCCGTCCGTCCGTCCGATGGTCAGCGAATGCCGAATGTTGCGGTTTATGATTTGACGTGGATGGATTATTCGGCGCTGGGCCGGCCGGTGGAGCGGCGGTGGCGGGGTTATCTGGATGCCCGGTCGAAATATCCTCTTCGGATTGAATGGTAGGAGAAGCCAGACAACAAAGCGTTTCAAAAGATCACGTCGACTACGGTTTGCTATCCGCGGGAAGAAGAAGTTCTGGCACGGATTGCCGCGGAGGGGTTTGACTATCGGCCCCCCGTCCAAAAATAAGGCGGAGTCGGGGCTCCATTTTCATCCGTTCGGACTGTAAACCGTTCGGCCTTTTCCGTTGCAGCATGTCCATCCGCATAGGCAATGGAAACGGCTGCTCCGCGATGCCGCCCCTTCAGAGCATCCATCTGCTGGTCAGGATGGATAGAACGGTTTTGATTGAGTTTCAGTCCGGGCAGATAAAAGGAGTCATCCCGCATAGGGTTGTTATCGAAAGGATTAGGGATTCCCACCACTGCCTTCCAGCTGAGAAGACCGTATCCGGAATCGGAGTATAGGAGGGTTTCGGAGGGATGGAGGATGTGCGTTTTGCTCAGAGGCGGTCCCAAAAACTCTCCGCGGACTGAGTCCGAGGCCCATTTGGCAATGGAATAATTGATTGCGTAGTTGCACCATAAAACGTTTTCGCGCAGCGGCCCGTTCGTCGGCCGACGAGACGGGCACCACAGTATTCCTTTTGCGGAGCGGTCCTCAATGCCCAAGAAATCGAACCACCACCAGCCGGGTCTGTCATAAACCGGTTTGCCGGCAAACCCCTGCGGCGGGGCTGAACGTGTGCACTCCGGCAGACAGCAGAAGCCCTGCGGAAAACGATGATGGTCCTGTTCATAAACCTCGGTAGCAAGCCAGATCTGTTTGAGATTGGCTGTACAGAGCACTGAACGGCTTGAATCACGGCTGGATTGAAATGCCGGAAAGACAACAGCCAAAAGTACAGCCAACACCGCTGTGGTGATGAGGACTTCAATCAGGGTCAGACCTATCCTGTCTCTCATAATGAGACAGGATAGCAGCTACACAGCGGAAAATCAAGAATAACCCGTTATTTGCAGGCCCGAATGTACGTCGTGTGCCATTCTGAAGTAATCACGCAGGAGCCGTATTCCAAAGGATCCGTAAGACAGGGGGTTACGTCCATCCCGTCCATCGGTCTGCCTTCACAGAAACCGCCGTTTTCATCCTCGACGCAGCCGTATCGCGGGTAAAAGACATATAGCAGACCGTAGCACAAGGTTCCTCCGATGGGCATCGGGCAGGGAATCCAGTCGTCTTCCTGAATCTTCTGTGTGCACGAGTAGGTCTCATACAGTTCTCCGTCGCCGCCGACGATTTCATACAGCCGTGTTGGTTCGAGTGTTTTGATTTGGGTCGGCAGGCGAGTTGGGGAGTCGGCGACCAGCAGTGCCGTTCCCTCTTTCCAGTCCCGAACGAAGTCGGCGATTCGCCATTTCCAGTAAAACTTGCGGCTGCTTAAGTCAATGGTCCAGACGGAGCCGCCGTCAATCTTATCCACGATCAGATAATGTTTCTGGTTGGGCAGGTGTACGATGATTCCGCAGTCGGATAGTCCCTGAAGGGTTTGGATGTCGGTCTGAACGGCCAAACAATACAGGCCGGCTTGCTCAAGTTTCTGTTTGACCTCGTATAAACTGACCAGACCGGTCATGGGTTCGGCGGCGGAGGAAGCCGCTGCGGCTGCGGGGCCTGATGAGGGCAGAACCGAGGTGGCAAACCGGCGTTTGAGCAGCTGAACGGCGGCCTGTGCACAGTTTTGCCGGCTTTCATCCAACCCGGAGGGCAGCGACATTTTTTCCGTCATCAGTTCCGAAATATTTGTCTGTTCGCGGGAATGATAGAGCAGCGATTCGCGTCCGCCGCCCGGATGCACCTCCACGAGAGTTCCTTCTTTAAAATGGGGTTTTAGTGCATCCTCGGCGGGGGTATCCGTATTGATTTCGGTAAAGACCCAGTCGTCATAGGAAATCAAATCCAATCCCTGGGCGGTTCTGGCATACCGCTCGGTTCGGATTGTGCGGGGGATCCAGCGTCCGCCGGTCAGAGAATAGTCTGAGTAGGTTGTAGTGATGTGAACGGCCTCACTGTTCAGGGTCAGGGACAAAACCGCGTAATTCATTGCTGGGTCGAGGAGAAGAACACATTGAAGCGGAGGGGTTATCGTTTGATGAGTAAAGGACAAGCGCAGGACCGTTCGTCCGTTCAGGGTTTCTTCCTGCACGATCGGCTGTCGGGACAGCAGAGCAGAGAGGGCGTAATCTCCATGCCCCCAGGGAACAATCTCGGCGGTCAGGGGTCCCCGCAAAACCGGTGCCGAGGAAGCCGCCTGTTCGGAGATGACGGCGTATTCGGTGTTTGGGTAATACCGGATATATTGATTTCCGTCCCAAACAAAAATGCGGTTTCGATTGGAAGCCTTGTCGGGTACACGGAGAGTCTTTTGCCCCGGCTTCATCGGTTCCGGCACGGCTTGCTCGTCACCGTCGAGCGTGATCTCCCAGCGGAACCGCTGTCCGTCAAAGATAATGATTTCTTCGGTCTGGGCCAGCCAGTCTTCCGCCTGCCGATAATTCAGATGTTTGGCCCGTATGCGTCCGGATTCAATCCAATACCGGCGGGGCGAATCGGTCAATGTCCGCAGCAGGGTTTCTGTTTCCGCCGATGTCCAGATGCGACCGGCCGAGGACCAGGCCGCTGCGGCACACAAAATCAGACAGCCGATGATTGTGCTTCTCATAAAAGTCTCTGCTCCTGCAAACTGATATTTCTTCCGACTCATACACTTGAATTCCTTACCTTCTCGATAAAGTCGTTCCATTGTTCTTCACTGATTTGCTCGCGAATCTGCGGGTCTTCCTCCCAGATGCGCTCCAGAAACTCCACGGCTTCCTCCGTCACGATTTGGGATTCTGCCGGGGTCTCTGCAGATTCTGCAGCAGACAGGTCCTCTGCCTCCGAAACGGCGACGGACATTGTCTGGAAGGACTGTGTATCCGGAGCATTTGCCTGCATCGGGGCGACCTGATGAATGACTATATGGTGTCGGGCGCTGGGGATTTGTCCGTAGTCAATCAGTTCAAGTGTTACATCGCCTGCTTCAGCGGCGGTATAGACGAAGCTGGCGACCGGCCCATCGTTGAGGCTCTGGCCTAAACCGGTGGCAAAGAAAACGATTCCTTCCGGCTGGGTTTCCCCCGGTCCCCAATAGTCAAAGAACGTATAACGCGGTTCGACCAGCAGTTCGGCTGTGGACGATTCCGGGTTGTTGGGGTCATACTCGGTGTTGTCAATCCAGCCGAGCTCCGTATCAGAGATGGTTGCTTCCAGGTAAATCAGACGCACTTCCTGTTCGAGCGTGGTTTTCTGAATATAGAGGCGGACGCTTTCTCCGACCGTCAGGGTGATTTCATTGGCATCTTCACCATCCGTGATAGCATAAAAAAGGTTCGGGTCTATCGCGGCCGGGGCGGGAGCGGGCTGCCAGCCGGGCATGCCGCGGAGCCAGTGTTCTGAAAACAGCGTCAAATCCGTCAGTCCAACCAGGCCGTCCCAGTCTAAATCGGTCTGGGCGCACCAGTCCGGGGCTGTGCATCCATCCTGGAGCCAATAGGATGCAAAGTGCGCGAAGTCTTCCAGATTGACCAAGCCGTCTGCAGAAAAATCCCGGGAAGGAGTATTTTCCAGCACCAGCGTCTGGGCCGGGACATACCAGCTGTTCGGGTCCCCTGTGGTGTAGTCGTAAAACTCGAGTGTACAAGTGCCGGGGCGCAGGGCTTGATAGTCCACAACAAACCAGTCGCCGGCGTTGGGGTCAAAGGCCTCCGTGTAGAAGTCAAAGCCCTGAAGATACGAGTCTTTCCAAAGCATGGCACGTGCATGGGGGCCGGCTGCAGAAAAGCAGCTGGCCGGATAATGCCGCAGGACCGGGTTGCTGCCTCGGCCGACAATCCGGCTCACAAGACGGTCCTGGCCGCGAACAAAGATGCCTCCCTGCCAGGGTTCGTTTGCATCGGAGGAAATGACAATAGAGACCGGTTGACCGAGGAGGATTTCATTGGAAGGCAATGGAAGCAGGGTATTGGGGTCGGCCAATCGGAAGGAGACTGCGGCAAAAGCACTGCTGGAAATTAATAGAGATAATAGACAGATAACGCCTCGTTTCATTTTATCAACTCCTGCGTATCAAGACACTCAAGTTTGGAAAATCCCTTCGCGACGAAGTGTGATTGCCGATATTACTCCTTCCCATCCTCGGCATCACTGAGGCAAACCTCCCTGGCCTTTCCAGTTTCTCTATATTAGTCGTCTGTCGGGGGGCGGTGATTGATAGGGTAGATGGGAAAAATTTTAAAATTTTTCTCTATTTTGAAATTTTTTCTATCAATCAATTCCCTTTCACAAACGGCTTTAATTAAGGGCAGAATGGCAGGCAATGGGTTACTTTTTGCAGGCAAAATGGGGTGAAGCCCCGTGGCGGCAGAAGAAAATTAGGAAGGGATAAAATGGGGGAAAGGGGGTTTTATAAAGTAAACTATATCTGGATATTGTGGACCGTATAAGCCGATATGGTTTGTTAACCTTCTGTTCTTGACTTTGATTCTTTTGGCAGATATAAATATTTGGAGGCCAATTTTTGTGGAGAGGTAAGAATCTATGAAATGAAGGGGGACTATCGCCATCATATCTATAAAATATCTTCTTTTTGTGTTCTGTTTTCTTTTTCTTACCTGTTCGGTACAGGGAAAGTTGGTCGCTTTTTATCCGTTCGATGGGACTTTTGAGGATGCATTAGGGGCTCCGGAGAAGCAGTTTATTCCGCTGAATGCTCCCGGTTTTGTCAGCGGTGTGGAGGGTCTGGCCGCATCATTTGACGGAGTGAATCAGACGGCCGTAACCACGTCGTTTGTTGTGGATGATTTTAGTATTGTATTCTGGGTTCAAACTACGGATTCCCAGCCGGGCGGCAACCGAAAGTTCTGGAACGGCAAGGGGATTGTCAGCGCGGAGCACGAAGGATGCACGAACGAAACCGGCGATTGGGGAATCTGTCTGGAGGGTACCGACAAAGCCGGTTTTGGAATCGGCGGGTTTTGCGATGATGTCTATGATGTGCAGTCTGTTACCTCCATTAATGACGGACAGTGGCACTTTGTCTGCTGCACACGAGACGGCACCACGGGCGAATACAAAATCTATGTAGATGAAGGGCCTGCCGAGGAGGTCCGTGTTTGGACGCCTGTTTATCCTCGAAAGTCGGTCCCGATGTATCTGGCCTCCACCAACAATGAACCCGGAAAGTTTTTGAATGCGCGAATCGATCAGCTGGCGTTTTATGACCATGTTTTGACGCAGGAGGAAATCGATGCGGTTCGCCTGCACGGTATCCATCCGCCTGCGAAAGCTGTCCGGCTGAACCCTTCCCCGCAGGTACCGGTGCCGTATCAGGTTCTTCTTCAATGGACGAATCCGGACCGAGTCGAGTTGTACAAGCTTTATCTGGATACGGATGCCAGGCGGGTTGCCGAGCCGAATCTGCCTGCGGAGCCGATGCTGATCGGCGGGATGGAAATCTCTCCTGCTTCGCCGACCGACCCGAACGGCACTTTTCTTTTTGATGCGGTTGAACCCAACCACATCTATTACTGGCGTGTGGACACTTGTGTTATTGAGCCCAACTGGCTGTGTGTGATTCCGGAAACGAACGAACCCTGCTGGAATATTCATACGTGGGTTAAAGGCGATGTCTGGTCGTTTTCGTCCTATCCGGAGTGGCTGACGTTTGTCGGGACACTGGAAGACCGATATCTGCTGCCGGACCCGATGACGCTTCGAATGCCCCCGGCTCCGGAGGTTGAATGGACGATGGAGGTGATTGCGGCCCGCCCGATTCTTCTGCTCGAATGGCTCCGGAATGGACAGCCCCTGCCGATCGACGGGCAAAAGTACTCCGAAGAACGCCCCATCCATACGAATTTCCACATTATGACTCATTTGACGATTCACAATGCAGGAGAGGAAGACGAGGGGGTCTATCGGGTCCGGGCTGTTTTAGACAATCTGGAGGAGTATGAGTCAGCTCCGGCCGCTTTGTATGTTTCCTCCGAGAAGATTGTGCATCGGTGGAGAATGAATGAAAATTTTGATGATTCAGTCGGGGATGCCAATGCAGTTGCGGTGGATTTTCTCGGCGGCCGGATTCGGCTGGAGGGCGGGGCGGCGGTTTTGGAGCCCGGGGGAAGGACCTCCGGCGACCCGAACGCGTCCTTTTTGGATTTGCCCGACGGACTGCTTTCCTCGCTGGGCAATCCTATGACGCTGATGGTATGGTTTACGGCGGAAAGCAACCTTGCCAATCAGCCGGTTTTCAGTTTCGGAATCAGCGACGGAGGAGAAGGTCAGGCCGGCTCGCTTGCAGGAAGCCGGTATCTGATGCTGACACCCAGAAACGAGAATCCGGCCAATCCGCGGATGGTTTTTGAGAGCCGGCTCGGGGGGACCGTTCAGACCCTGACAGCTCCGCCTGCGGCGGCGGGTCAGGAAGTCTGTGCTGCGGTGGTCTGGAGCGGCGCGGAACAGAAAATGCGGCTCTATGTGAATGGCCAGCTGATGGATACGGCGGACTTAAACGGCCGTCTGTCGGATTTGGGTGACCGCAACAGCTGGCTGGGCCGTTCGCAGGCGGCTGAGCATCCTTTGTTTGCAGGCCGAATCAATGAACTGCGAATCTACAATATTCCGCTTTCGGAGCCGTGGATACGGGCCTTGTATGAGAACGGGCCGGACAGTGAGCCGCTGGAGGCCGACCCCTGCCTGAGCCCCAATCCCTTTGATGTGAACGGCGATTGTGTAGTAAATCTTGCCGATCTGGCGCTCTTTGCTGAAAACTGGCTCTGGTGCGGGCTGCTGTCGTGTCTGGAATAATTCGGCTTGCGGAGCGGTTTTCGTAAAAAGAGTAAGGAGGAGAATGGGGGGCCTCCGTGTTTCTGAATCGCTTTTTCTTTACGGCTTCCAGACGGTGGTTTGGCCTTTGGGAACGGTCAGGGTCTGCAGGGTGTCGCCATAGCGGATACGGCAGGGATGGCCGAATCGGGACTGGATGACGGCCTGCTCGAGCCGCCCGTCTTTCCAGCGGATATCCGCCACAAAACCGCCGCGGGCGCAGAGGCCCTTGACGGAGCCGGAAGGCCATTCCTTCGGCAGGGCCGGCAGCAGAATCATCTCCCAGACGCCGCCGGCTCGCCGGCTCTGCAGGAGCATCTCAGCAATGCCCGCCGTGCCGCCGAAGTTGCCGTCAATCTGGAACGGCGGATGGGCGGAAAAGAGATTCGGATAGGTGCGGTCGGGACTCAAAAGCATCTGGAGCAGCTTGAACGCCCGGTCGCCGTCGCCCAGGCGGGCCCAGAGATTCAGCCGCCAGGCCAGTCCCCAGCCGGTGGATTCATCGCCGCGAATCTCCAGGGATTTGCGGACCGCCTGCGCCAGCTCCGGGCTGTCAAAGCGGTTGATTTGCCAGCTCGGATAGAGCGCGTACAGATGCGAAACGTGGCGGTGATTCATTTCCGGCGCCTGCATATCCCAATCTTCGAGCCATTCCTGCAGCTGGCCGGCGGCACCGATTTGATGCGGGGCCAGGCGCTGCCGTGCGGCGGCCAGCCGGGCGCGGAAGTCGGCATCGATATCCAGAATCTCCGCCGCCTGAATGCAGCAGGCGAACAGGTCGCGCAGAATCTGCGTATCCATCGCCGGACCCGCACAGATGCTGGTGCCGTGGGGATGGGCGTTTTCCGGCGAAAGAGACGGGCTGGTAACCAGCCACTTATGCCGGGGTTCTTCCACGAGCGTATCGAGGAAGAATTGAGCCGCCCCTTTCAGAATGGGATAGGACTCTTTCAGGAATTCCTTGTCGAAATGGTATTCATAGTGGTCCCAGAGGTGCAGGCACAGCCAGGCGCCGCCGGTCGGCCAGAGCCCCCAGAACACGCCGTCGATGGGCGCTGATGCCCGCCACAGGTCGGTGTTGTGATGGGCCACCCAGCCGCCGGCGCCCCAGGTGACTTTGGCGGTTCGGGCACCGGTGCGGCTTAAGTCTTGAATCATTCCAAAGAGCGGCTGGGCGCACTCGGCCAGATTCGTCGGCTCGGCGGGCCAGTAGTTCATCTCCGCATTGATGTTGATGGTGTATTTGCTGCCCCAGGGCGGGGTCATACTCTCGTTCCAGAGGCCCTGCAGGTTGGCGGGCTGGCTGCCCGGACGTGACGAAGAAATCAGCAGATAGCGTCCGTACTGGAAGAACAGCACGGCCAGATCCGGGTCGTCGGCCAACTTGTTCTGGGCGATTCGACGGTCGGTGGGCAGCTCCGCCGCCGGCGTGGTGCCCAAATCGAGCTGCACGCGGTCAAAAAGCCGCCGGTGCTCCCGAATGTGGGCTTCTTTGAGCTGCTCATAGGGCAGCGCAGCGGCCTTTTGAATGTGTTCCCGAGTGAGGGCCTGCGGGTTGCCGCTGACATCTTCATAATTTTTGCAGCTGGTGGCGGCCGCAATGAGAATCACGACACTGTCGGCGCCGGAAACGCTCAGGGCGTCGGCCTCGGCGCGGCACTGCCCGCCTTGATGGAGAATCCGAATGCGGGCCTGGAACGTCAGAGCTCCTGCGATGCCTTCGGCGGAGCCGTTGATTCCGCGGACAATGAGTGTATGGCCGTCTTCGGTTTCAACGCGGGCCTGCTGCGGGGTCTTGAAGGAGGCCCTGAAGGAGATTTGCCCGGGTTTGTCGGCGGCCAGCCGACAGACGAGAACCTGATGAACGGGCGAGGAGAAAACCTCCCGGGTGAAGAGCACGCCGTCTTTTTTGTAGGAGACCTCGGCGACGGCCGTGTCGAGCCGAAGCGAACGCTGATAGTCCTGAACCGGTTCGACGGAGCCGAAGGACAGCCGCAAATCGCCGACGGTCTGATACGGCATCTGCCGCAAAGGCCGGGCCATCATGGTCCGGGAAGCCAGGTCGGCGGCTTCTCGGCAGCGGCCTTCGAAGATAAGCTTGCGGATTTCGGGGAGGGCCTGGGGGCCTTCGGGGTTGTCCGGCTGATAGGGGCCGCCCGCCCAGAGCGTATCTTCATTGAGCTGGAGCCGCTCTGTATCGAGACCGCCGAAGACCATCGCCCCCAGACGGCCGTTTCCGACCGGCAGAGCCTCGACCCACTGCCGCGCGGGCTGGGTATACCAGAGGGTCAGGGGTTTGCGGCTTTCCGCAAGCGAGACAGCGGATAGAGCCATCCACATCGTCGCCAGAATAGTTCGAATCCGTTGGGAAGGCATAGCGCTCTCCGAAAAGAATGCCGGTTTCTTACGGTTTGGGTTTCGGGAAGTCCGCCGGCGAGCGGAAGACATGCTGGAGGAACCAGTACAGGTTGTTCTGCCATTCGGTCGGGTCATGGCCGTGCGAGTCCACATGCCAGATGTGGGGGATATTGTGTTCCTTCAGGTAGTAATGCAGGCGGCGGCTGATGGGCAGCAGGCCGTCCTGACTGCCGCAGGCCAGATAAAGCAGTTTCAGCTGGGTGCGGGTTTTGTCCGGGTCGGGCACGAGCTCTGCGGGCTGTTTGGTGTTGGGAGCAGCGGAAAAAGCGCCCAGCCAGGCGAATTTGTCGAGGTGTTTGAGGCCGAAATTGAGGGTCTGGCCGCCGCCCATCGACAGCCCGGCCAGCGCGCGATGCTCCCGGCCGGTCAGCACCGAATAGCGGCTTTCAATCGACGGGATGACATCGTTCAGCAGGTCCTGCTCGAACCGCTCGAAGGCGGGGGCGTGGCTGAACACGTTGCCTTCGGCGCGGTCGTTGGGCTGGGCCCGTCCGTTGGGCATCACGAGAATCATCGGCACCGCGCGGCCGTCGGCCAGCAGATTGTCCATCAGGACATCAGGCGAGGCGAAGCGCTGCCATTCGGTTTCATCGCCGCCGATGCCGTGCAGCAGATACAGCACGGGGTATTTGCGGTCGGGGGAATAATTCGGCGGGGTATAGACAAGCATTTTGCGGCGTGTGCCGACGGTCTTGGAATCGTACTCAATCATTTCCATCCGGCCGTGCGGGATGCCGTCGCGTTTCTGGTTGAAGCCCGCCGGCGGTTCGTCAAAGACGGGCTTGTCATCCGCTTCGAGGGCGACAGGCTGGCCGAACCCGCCGGGTCGGCGGGGCGCAGGAGCAGCCGGCTCCGGGGAAGCGGCTGGAGCAGCGGAAGCAGCCGGCGATTTGGAATCCGTTTGGAAGACCAGCTGAGCAAACTGATAGAAACTGCGCCGCCAGGTCTGCCACTCGTGAGCAGTATTGGGCGAGATATAGCAGACGGCGTTGATGCCGGCAGCCTTGAGCTGCTCGACGTGATTGCGAATGGCATCGGGGTTTTCTTTGGAGCCGCAGCTTTCAAAGATCAGTTTGACCTTTTTGTTGAATTCTTCGGCGTTGGCCATGACGCCGCCGTGGGCCGTGGCCGGGTCGCCGACGGTGCCGCCGCTGAAGATGCCGATGTGCGAGAACACATCCAGATTGCGCATGGCAATCACGTTGGTCTGCATGCCGCCCATCGACAGACCCGCCATCGCCCGATAGGGCTGCTCGGCCCGGGTTCGGTATTGGCGGTCAATCATCGGGATGACTTCCTGCAGGAGCACTTTTTCGAAGGTGTCGGCCCATCCGGGCGGCGGCCAGGGCCGGCCTTTATCGCGCCGCGGGCGGGGCTGTCCCGGCGCCGTCCAGGTCCCGTTTTCCATCACAATCAGAAACGGCACGGCTCGGCCTTCGGCCAGCAGATTGTCCATAATCAGATTGACCCGGCCCTGATTGGACCAGCCGGTTTCATCTTCTCCGCCGCCGTGCTGCAGATACAGAACCGGATAGCGGACGGAGGTGTTTGTTTCATAGTCCGGGGGTGTATAGACAAAACACCGACGGAAGGAGTTGGTAATTTTGGAAAAATAGATGTGCTGGCGAACCTGGCCGTGCGGGACATCCTTCAGGGCGTAGAAATCCTGGTCGTGGGCGGGTGTTTCCACGCCGCTGCCCCACCGGCTGGCGCCGTAAAAATAGAGAGTGCCCGGGTCGGGTACCGCCGCCCCGTCAATTATCAGCTGATAATAATGGAACCCTTCGTCCTGCGGGGCGGACATGCCCGTCCAGACCCCTTCTTCGTCTTTGGTCATCGGGTATTTGACGGCGCCGATATCCAGAAAGACGCTGCGGGCCTCGGGTGCGAAAATCCGGGCCAGAACCCGTCCTTCTGAATTGACCTGAGGGTATTGACGGCCCGGCTGGTTCAGGGGGGACGGTCTGAAGTCGTCTTTGGGGGCGGGCGCATCCGTCTGGGCCCTGCCGTACAGTCCGATAGTCAGTACAATCAGCAAAACGAGTCCTTTGTGCTTCATTCTAAGTCTCCTTCAAAAAAAGTTATTCCATGATTTGCGGACTGACGCGGAAGTAATCGAAATCGACAATGCCGCCGGTCGTCTGTGCGGCCCAGTTGAACAGGCCGAAGCGGTAGCCCATAAAGTGCGGCAGCGTGTAGGCCATCTGCAGAACCGAACCAATGCGGGTCCAGGTTGTGCCGTCCAGACTGTAGTAGAAATAGGCCTTGTCCGTACGTTTGCGGAAATCGCAGTCGATGCGCAGATAGACGATGTCCTGTTGGAGCGGAACGGTTTCCATTGTTTGCGGGCTGTCGGACTGGGCGCTGACCATCACGATGGATTTAGCGCCCTGCTCCATTTTCACCCCGACAAAACCATAGCGCTTTTGGAGAGCGATAAGGCCCGCACAGTCGCCGTCTTTCATGTTGGCCGTGTCCAGTTTGGTGCCGGCCGAGCAGACCGGCCCGAAGGTCCGCTGGGTGAGCATATTGCGCACCTGCAGGACACTGCTGTCGATGCGGCCGGTCGTCAGACGAAGATGACCCTTGCGGACGCCGATGGACCAGAAGCGATTATCCGGGTTGTGATTCCACTGCCAGGCCAGCGGCAGGGGCTCACCCGGGGCGCGGTCGAATTCATCCGAGCAGACCAGATTGGAAAGGCCTTCGCCGCTGTCTTCGATGTCGAGCACATCGGGGGCTTTGCCGTTTGTGCCGAGCACCGGCCAGCCGTCCACCCACTGAACGGGCACCACCCAGGAACTTCGCCCGACGGCGCCGTTATCCTCAAAGAGGACGGCATACCAGCGGCCGTCGGGGGTGTCAATCAGACAGCCCTGTGCGATGCCGCGGTCCTGCAGGATGACTTTGCCTTCGTAGGGGCCGGTGATTTTGTCTGCGCGGTGGATGATTTGCGTGCGCATCCCGCCGCGGGGCCAGGTGATGTTCATCAGGTAGTACTTGCCGTGGACCTTGAGCATTTGGGAGCCCTCGGCGGGCAGACCGATATTGGGGCCCGCCACGGCACTGGCGTTTTTGATAATGATGTCGTGAAAACCCCCTTCTTTCAGGCCGGACAGGTCGCTTTTGAGTTCCGCCAGCCGAATGTCGCCGCCGCCGTACACCATATACACCCGCCCGTCGTCATCAAAGAACAGCGAATGATCGTGCAGGGACGGGGCAAACGAAATCTCCTTCCAGGGGCCTTTCTCGATGTCCTGCGTGGTGTAAATGTGGGTGCGTCCGCTGGTGCTGGAGAACGTGGAGGCATAATACGTGCCGTTGTGATACCGAAGCGAGCTGGCCCAGGAACCGGCGCCGTAGGCGTTTTTGCCGTTTTCGAGGTTCATGGCGTCGTTTTCTACGAGCCGGTCATAGGCATAGCCGACGAGTGTCCAATTGACCAGATTTTTGGACTTCATAATCGGCAGCCCCGGGCTCATATGCATCGTGGTGCTGCTCATATAATAGGTATCCCCGACGCGAATGACGGCCACATCGGGCACATCGGCCCAGATAATCGGATTGCGGGCCGGTCCGGCCTGTAGCAGACCTGCTGAAAAGCAGACAAGCCAGGCCGACAGAACCATTTGAAGCGAGTTTCGATTCATTGTTTTCCCTCAAAAAAAGATTCATTGAAACGGTTCGATTTCCGGAGCCCCCGGACGAAGCAGACGTACATCATAAAGGCCGCCGGCCAGCCAGCGTTTGGCGGCAAAACGAACCGTCAGCCGTTTGCCGGCGGCAGCCCGAAGAATCTCGGCGGGGATTGGATAGCGTTTTTCGATAAAGTGATTCGGTTTTTCGCCGGTCAGCTGCTGGGTCGCAATGACGGTGCCGTTGACCAGGATGTCAAATTCCCGTCCGCGGTCATCGCCGGAATAGGTGACGGAGAGGATGACTTCCTGGGCTCCCCGGGGATCCAGGGTGTATTGAATCCAGGAGCCGTGGCGCCAGCGCCGTCCGTTGTGAATGCCGGTTTCCAGCCCCTCCCCCTGCAGGTCGTGCTCGGTTTCGGGCTGCTGCTCACCCGGGGCCACCCAGTCGAGGGTTGCCTCTTCACGGGCCTGTCGGGCGCGCTCCTGAGCGGCCAGTTTCTCCCGTCGGGCCGCCACCCGCTCCGCTGTCGTCAGCTCCCAGTACATTTGATAGCGCTGCTCATGCAGACGGAAAAACGGCATCAACAAGAGCCCTTGCGGTGCAGGGGGTTCGATAATGTCTTTGATTCGAAAGTGCAGCGGTCCGGCGGAGCGGTCCTCTGCTATATGCTTCAGCAGCCCTTCTTCTGTCGTTAGCAAAACGGGGACACGGTCCAGCGGCACCATAGGCCCGTGGGCGACGTGGCCCATCCGGCTTCCGTCGGCGAACAAACCATCCAGTCGGTCTGTTCCGGCCGGCCGGACCAGAACAATCGGCCCGTACAGAATCGCTGCCCAATCGGAGCCGTCCGGAAGACGCTCTGAGTGCAGGTGCATCGGAAGGTCCACCTCCACGGTGTCGCCGTCCTTCCATTCCCGCCTGAGGGCGGCATAAGAGGAAGGGACAGAGGACACATCCATTCGCTGGCCGTTGACTTTCACGGCAAATTCGCCCGCTTTTACCCAGTATGGATGACGGATATACAGGGTAAAGTCCGCCGGCTTGGTCAGCTGCAGAGAGAAACGCGTTCGGGGCTCATCCGGAAACGATGTCTCCTGTTTGAGCACCAGTCCCCTGTCCGGCGCCGTGAGCACCGACGGAATAAACAGGTTCACATACAGCCCATCCTGAGCCCGGGTGTAAATAAACCGTCCGTACCGACCGGGATTTTCCATCCCCGTTCCGACACAGCACCAGAAACACACCTCCGGCTGCGAATACACCCGATAGTGCTCCGGACGAATCGGCGTAAAATACACATAGCCGGGTCTGCGGGGATGAATCGAAGCCAGAATATGATTGTACAGGGCGCGTTCGTAATAGTCGGCGTACTCGGCCTTCGGCTCTGCTTCAAAAAGCGCTTCGGTCAGCCGAAGCATATTATACGTATTGCAGGTTTCGGGCCCTTCACGATGGGCAATCATTCCGCTGAAGTCCTTCGGGTCATTGAAGTGCTCGCTGACGCTGTTGCCCCCGAAGGCCACAGTGCGATTGCGGGTGACGGTTTCCCAGAAAAAACGGGCCCCGGTGTGCAGTTTTTCATCGCCGGTCAGGGCCGCAATTCGCTGCATCCCGACAATCTTGGGAATCTGGGTGTTGGCGTGAAGCCCCGTAAGCCGGTCCTGACGGTTTTCGAGCGGCTCGAAGATTCTGCGGTGATTGAATTGTTTGGCCAGTTCCAGGTACTTGCGGTTTCCGGTGAGCTCATACAGGTCAGCCAGGACCTCGTTCATCCCGCCGTGTTCTGTATCGAGCATCTGCTGCATCTGCTGCTCATTGAGGCCCGCGACGACCGATTCGCACCAATCGCCCAGTCCCGTCAGCAGTTCGAGGGCCCTGGAGCGGCCCGCGTGCACATACGCATCCCGCAGACCGGCAAACATCTTGTGGACATTGTACCAGGGGACCCATTTGGTGCGGAACAGGTCGATGCGGCCTTCGGAGACGCCTTTCCAGAACGGACGGCTTCCGGGGACGCCGCCGATATATCCATTTCCGTTGGCCTTTTGAATTTCGGCCAGCTCCTCGAGCATATAGTCAAGACGCCGCCCAAACTCGCTGTCCGGGTCGGCTCCGGCTGCAATCATCAGCGAAAGGGCCGACAGGTAATGTCCGGCGGTGTGGCCGTCCAGGCCGCTGCTTTCCCAGTTGCCGTAGGGAGCCGCCTTGGGCTCTAACCCCGCCTCCCGACGGTACGGGGCCAGCAGGCGGTCCGGTTTATGTGCCAGCAGATATTCACGATTGGCCCGGACGGCTTCGGAAAAAGGGCTCGGCAAAAGCCGAACCTCCTTCAGGGGAAAAAAGCAGGATGAGACGCTGCTTTCCTTTTTGGGCGGGACGGAAATGCCTTCTTCCGTCTGGGTAATCGGTTGAATCGTCCCGTCCGGATTGTAGTACAGGTATTCAACACAGACGCTTCGCCGTCCGGTGGCGGGCCCTAAACCATTGAGCGTGAGCGTCGCATTGTGATAGAAGAAATACCACTGTCCCTTGAATTCAACAATCCCGGGGTGGATGGTATAGCTGTTTTTGGCAAAGCCGGTCAGGATGCCCTGATAGGTCCACGGCCCGGTTACCGCCGGAGCGGTGGCGTAGCAAATCTTTTCCGCCGTGCCCTGATGCGCAAAGGCCGCATAGGTCAGGTAGTAAAGATTGCCGCGTTTGTGAAGCCAGGGGCCTTCTGTGTAGTAGGGCAAATCGATTTTCTGAATCTCCCCATCGAGCTCAATCAGGTTGGGCTTGAGTTTGACCAGATAGCAGTCGCCGTTGCCCCAGCACAGCCAGGGTGTGCCGTCGTCATCGATGAGTACGGTCGGGTCGATGTCCTCCCAGGGGACTTTGGAGTTGGGCGTCATTTTGTCGTAAACCAAAGCACTGCCGCGGGCATCTTTGAACGGTCCGGTCGGGCTGTCTGAGACGGCTACCCCGACGGCCTTGCCGACGTGCGGCGGGCCGTGCTGAACCGTGGCAAAGAAATAGTACTTGCCGTCTTTTTTGATGACCTGGGAGGCCCAGGCATCCCCCACAGCCCACTGGAAGTCCGTGGGCTTCAGGACGGTCCCGTGGGCGGCCCAGTTTTTCATGTCCTTTGTTGAGTAGCACAGCCAGCCGGTCATATTGAACAGCTCGCCGTCTTTGGCCTCGTCATGGCCGACATAGACATAGAGGGTGTCGCCGTCCGCCAGCGGGGCCGGGTCGGCGGTGAAGGCATCCCGGAAAATCGGATTGCCTTGGATTTGGAACGTGGAGCCCTTCGCCAGCGGCGGCGGGAAGGGCGACGCATCGAGGCGGACGTGGGGTCCGACGGTGGCGCCCAGAAACAGAGCGTCCGGAACCGAGAAGGAAATCATTGCCGCATCGGCGTTTTCCAGCAGGGTCTTGCGTTCTTCGCCGGGGATCTGGTAGCGGAAGGAACAGACGGCCTTGTCGGCCTCAATGGTCAGCCGAACGGTCTGGGCGGCGTGCGGGTCAACGGAGGCCAACTCGCTGGTCTGGCCGCGTTTGACGCATTCCACAAATATACGCGGCTTGCCGCCGACGCGCCGAACCGCAAAGAAGTAATGATGGCGTTCGTTCATAAACAAAGCCAGTCCGGCCGAGACGTTGTTTTCTTTGGGGACTTCCACAGTCACTGAGGCGGTGTAAACCGGATGACGGACGCGCCGGCCCAGAAAACTCGGGTTGCCCGTGCCGGACAGTTTTTCGTTCTGCGGCGTCAGCAGAAGCCGTCCGGCATCGGTGTCAATCTGCCACCAGGTTTGTTTGGGCTGGCGGAGCATAATCCATTCGAGCGAGAGGTCTTTCTGTTTGAAATCATCCCGCCAGGAAAACGAACCGGTGTAGGGAACGGCAGACGGCTGGACAGAGACGCCGTTGGGGGATTTGACAATCAGCGGGACCCTTTGGTCGGTCGGCAGGATGGTCGGCCAGTCGTCCTCGGTCCAGGTAACAGGCAGCAGGAAGGTTTCTCGGCCCATAGGCGACAGGCCCCTCTGATAGGGCCGGACGGCCAGAAAGACCGCCCACCAGTTTCCATCCGGACCGATTTCAAGGTCGGCATGGCCCGTGCAGGTGACAGCGCCGAGGACTTGGGGGTCTAAATCGCGCTGGGTGAGAATGGGGTTTTTTTCCCAGGGGGTATAAGGGCCGTCCACACTGCGGCTGCGGAAGATAACCTGAGAATGTCCCGGGCCCGTGCCGCCTTCCGCACAACAAAGGTAATACCAGTTCTTGCGTTTGTAGATGTGCGGGCCTTCAATCCAGATGGGTTTTTTGGTGATGTCCACGCCGCCGTCGATGAGCATCTTGCGCGGGCCGACCATTTTCAGATTTTTCCAATCAAACTCCTGAATCCAGATGGCTCGATGGCCATCGTACTGCGGCGGCCCCTGTGGGGCATCGTTGTTGACAATCCAGGCCCGGTCATCGTTGTCAAAAAAGATGGACGGGTCAATGCCGCCGAAGTCCAGTTTGACCGGGTTCGACCAGGGGCCGGCGGGGTTTTGGGCGGTAACCACGAAATTGCCCAGATTATCCACCATTGTGCAAATTACATAAAACAGCCCCTTGTGATATGTGATAGCCGGGGCAAACAGTCCGCCGCTGGTTCGGCGAGACGTGTAGTTTAACTGCTCCGGGCGGTGAATCACGTGGCCGATCTGCTTCCAGTTGACCAAATCTTTGCTGTGAAAGATGGGAAGACCGGGAAAATACTGAAATGTTGAGTTAATCAGATAGTAGTCGTCTCCGACACGGCAGATGCTCGGGTCAGGATGAAAGCCGGCCAAAATCGGGTTGCGGTAATGTCCGGCTTCGAGGGCGGCCGGTGAGGTAATGTCCTGTCCGCTGTACTCAAACTGCTCAAAGGCAATCGGAGCGGCGGCAAAACCGACGGCAGACAAACTCATCAGAAGCCAAAGCAGACTTACGGCGGGAACCTGTGCAGGCAGCGTCCTTTTCATAAAAAACCTCCATTGTTTCTAATACATCCTTTTGTACCAACGATACAGCCGGAGAACGGCTCAGGCAACCCTTTCTCCGGCTGATTTCTATTTCTCCTGGTTTGTTTTGAAATCGACGGTCCTTGTCATAGGCCAAGACGAAATCGGGTTTTCCAATCAGAAGGTTTTCATCCAGTTGGCGGCCAGTTCCGTCAGCTCCGCCAAATCAATCCGGCAGTCTCCGTTTCGGTCCAGCTCGCAATGAGTGTCCAGCCACAGAGTGCTGAAGGCCGTCAGGTCTTCCAAATTGATCGTCCCGTCGCCGTTGAAATCTCCGTAGAGCCAGTGTCCGGTCACGGTGATTTCATCGACAGCAATGTCTCCGCGGGAACCGCCGGCGGCCGCGGCCCGGATGCGAATCCGAATCGGGCCGCTAAAACTGCTCAAATCGACAACGGCCTTGGTGTACGGCTCGTTGATGGATGTATGCTGCTGGCCGGTGCGGCTCCAGACGCCGTACTGCCAGGTGCCGTTTTGTTCCACATCCACAAACAGCGAGCCGATTTCTGCGCCGTACATGTGATAATAGAAGGTCAATCGGCGCTGTGTGCCGTACAGCACAGGGCTTTCGAGAATGGCCGTATCACCGGGCATATATGCCCAGCCCGGCGAGGTCTCCAGATACGCATACCACGTGGTTCCGTTGGCTCCGCCCGAAGGCCCTGTGTTGGGTGTCAGCGTTTGGCCGGAATTGCGGAGCCAGTCCTGATTGTCCGCGCCGGTCAGATTGACCCAGGCGCCGAAGCCGCTTTCAAAATCAGCGGATGTCAGGACGATAACCAGCGGGTCCGCCGGCGTGATGGACACTTCGTTGGAATAGCCGCTTTCATAGCCGTCGGTATCCGCTGCCGTGATCACATAATAATACGTGGTGTAGTAAGTGATTGCGCTGTCTGTAAACGTCAGGCTGTTCAGCGGGGTGCTGTTGAGCCGCGTATAGCCGCTGCCGGGGGCTGCGGAGCGCCAGACGTAATATCCCGCCAAATCGCTTTCTGTGTTGGCATTCCAGGTCAGCCGCACGGCGCCGCCGATGTCCTGCGCCGCAAGACCGGTCGGAGCGGCCGGCGGGTCGGCGGGCGTGACGGCCTGGGCCTGCGCCGAGTCGGCGCTGCTGCCGACGCTGTTGACGGCGCTGATGACATAATAGTAAGGGGTCTGCTCCGACAGGCCGGTGTCGCTCCAAGAGGTTCCGGAGACACTGGTCAGATGGGTGTACGGGCCGCCGCCGGTCATTGACCGTTTGATGTCATAATTGGTGGCGGTGTCGGCCGCGTTCCAGCTGAGATTGATGCGGGTGCCGGAAACCGCCGTCGCCGTCAGGCCTGTCGGAGTCGGCGGAGCCGCTGCCGGAATCTGTTCTTCATACAGCCGGGCGATTTCAAGATCGCTCAGAGCCCTCGAGTAGATGCGGAATTCATCGATTCGCCCGTTCAGATACGGGTCGGCTGCGTACTGTGAGCGGCCCAGATAGTTCTGTGTTGTATTGCCCAGCGAGGACGGATTGAGCGTCATCGAAGTGTTGCGTCCGACCTCCTGTCCGTTGACATAAAGGATGCCGGTGCTGCCGCTGAAGGTAACGGCCACGTGGGTCCAGACGCCGGTCGGCAGGGCTGACGTGCCGTTGATGCGGCGTTCCCCGCCGGCACCGCTGGTGGTAATGGCAAACCGCACGGTGCCGGAGGTGTTGCTGTGCCGCGGCGTCAGGAACATGTTGACGGTCGTGCCGGTGCCGAAGTCAAACACCCGCGACCAGGTGCTGACGGAATTCAGGTACACCCACAGGGAGATGGTGCAGTCCGTCAGGCCGTTGACGACGCCGGCCGGCAGCGTGACGTGGTCGTTGGTTCCGTCCAGATAGACCGCATTGCCGAATTTGCCGGTGCCCCAGGTCGGGCCGTTGACCAGCGTGCCGTTTCGTCCGCCGCCGGTGGCATCCGCCGCCGTCGTCCCGCTGGTTTCATTGAACCGCAGGTAGGTGCGCACGCGGGCGGCACTGGCTTCCGCACTGTCGGCGCTTTGACCGCTGAGCGTGTTGGCGCTGACCACATAGTAATAGGTCATCCCCGGCTCGACTTGAGTGTCGCTGAATGCGGTGCCCGTGATGTTCGTGCCGATGGTTGTATAAGGCCCGCCGCTGACGGTGGAGCGTTTGACAGTGTAGGACAAGGCGCCGGGAGAAGCCGCCCAGGTCAGGTTAATCTGCGAATCGACAATCGCCGTCGCTGCCAGTCCTGTCGGAGCCGCCGGCCCGTAGGAGTCCAGAACAATCGTCGTCACCGAAGACGGCGGCAGAACCACCGGCGAACCCATGGGACCTAGGGCCTGGAAATACTGGGTTCCGACGGTCTGGAAGACGCTGGAGGAATTATACGCAAAAGAACCGATGTTCAGATCGGCATACAGGGTTTCCGTTTCCAGACGGTTGATGAGCACTGCCACGAGCCGTTTGCCGTCGGGGGATAAAAACGAGGATGCCAGCAGATTGGAATGTCCGCTGGACGACTGTGTGCGGCGGAATCCCGGCTGGACATAATAGGAATAATGCTTCATCGACCAATAGGACGGATTCAGCCAGTATCCCTTGGGATTTGTCCAGGAGCCTCCTGTTCCGTAGTAGCTCCAGGGGAACTCAATCTCCACCAGACCAATATCGCCGGGCCAGACCAGACACCAGTGGTTGTAGCCGCTGACCTGTTCAACGACAAGACTGTTGTGAATCAGATTGGCAACAGGAATCAATCCTTTGATATCCCCGAATTCCGTCATAAAAATCGGCTTGCCGGGAAACTGTGTGTTGCGGGTATTTAAGACGGTTGTAAAGGCGGTGTTGTATCCGTCCGGTGTTCCGTCGGTGCTGCCGCCGTAAAGGTGGTGGGCAATGCCGTAAAAGGTGTTCGGATTCAGGTAGTTCAGATAATTGCGCAGACCGGCGGCGTTGCCGTACAGGCCCACACATTCCGGGCTGAGCAGTTTGGGCGGAGAGGCCATGCTTTGCAGCCGATTGAACACGGCATCTTGAGCCAGGGCATAGCTGGCATACTCGGCTTCCGTCGGATCAAAGCGGCATGAATCGTAATCCGCCGTCCAGTCCGGCTCGTTCTGGATGGTAATCCAAATGGGGTTGACGCCGCGCGAGATGTAGTCCTGAAGAGACTGATACCAGTACTCGGCGAATCCCGCATAGTCGTATTGGCCGTTGACCTGAATGAGTGTGCCGCCGCCTCCGGTCTGGCCGTTGCTTTTCAGGTAAGCCGGCGGCGACCAGGAGGACATCAGAATCGGCACAGGCCGGCCCAGCCGCTGATTGGCGGCGGCCGCGATTTCATAAGTAGCTGTATCCTGACCATCTGTGCCCCGCCACCAGTTGCCCACCCGCAGCATTGAAAGATTCAGTCCGGCGAAGGCGTGGGTGTAGATTTCGGATTTGTACGGATGAGCGGTCACCCAGCCGTTATAAAAACAGATGGCGCCGCCCAGACCCTCGATGGTCTGATAGAGAATGGCCGGATTGATGTTGACGGAGACCATCGTCAGCGGCTCGGTCTGAAACTGCCACCAGTCCAGATTGAGCAGGTCGCCGCCCGCCGGTCCTGTAAACTTCAGATACAAATCATGCACACCGGAGGCGCCGTTCACATTGCAATAGACGGTTGTCCAGGTCTGCGGTCCGCCGGTGTTGGGAACCGAGCAAGTGCCGATCAGGGTGCCGCTCAGAGAATCCAGCCGCAATTCGATGCCTGCGCCGGTTTTCGTCGAGGCGACGCGGGCTTTGAAGCTGCCGGCGCCGGTGCCGAAATCCACACCCCGAAGCTGAATCCAGTCGCCGTTGTCAACAGCGGTGATGTTCATCCCGCCTTCCGAACAGACCTGCGTGCGAATGCCGCTCTGCTGAGCCAGGGTTTCCCCTTCCACTCGGACAAAGGGATTGAGGTATTTCAGCTGCGGCAGCCCATCCTGGGTATGAACGAGCGGCTGGATGGTGCCGTCCGGGTTGTAATACAGCCGGTCCAGACCGATATTGCGGTGTTCCGTGGTGGACACTCCGTCTATCGTCGCCTGATAGCGGTTGTGATAGACGCAGTACCATTCGCCCTGGAATGTGAAAAAGGTATGGTGGTTGTTGTTGCCGTAGTTGTACGGGGGCTGAGGGACCGCGACACCACGATGGGTAAAGGGGCCCATCGGGGCCGAAGCGGTCTGATATGCAATCTGGGAGGAGGGAGTTGAATCTTCATAGTTGTCAGCATAGGAATAGTAGTAGGTGCCGTTGTATTTGTGCATAAGTGAAGCTTCAAAGAAGTCCGGCGCTTCAATGGATATGGCTGAGCCGACAGGGTCCATCATATTTGTGTTCAGCTGGATTATGCGTCCCTGATTGGCTCCGCCGCCGCCGAAACACAGGTACGGCGTGCCGTCATCATCCACAAACACGCACGGGTCAAACATCCAGGTGCTGCTTGCCCCCGGCGTGGAGCGGGTGACCACCAGTGCGTTCTTCGGAGCGGTAAACGGGCCGGTCGGCGAATCACTCGTCACGACGCCGATACCCCAGTACGCATCCCCGAAATACAAATAGAACTTGTTGTTGTGATAGACGATACAGGGGGCCCAGGCAGTGCCGGAATACCAGGAGGACAGCTCGTCTGCATCAAAGACAACGCCGTGGTCCGTCCAGTTTTTCAAATCATCCGTGGAGAAACAGGCGATAGAATCCATAATGTAGCCGGTGTTCTCGCCGTTTTCCTCGTCGTTGGAACAATACACATACAGTCGTCCGTTCCATTCGACGGCCGTCGGGTCGGCGGCGTAGTGCTGCGACATAATCGGATAATCCGCACGCAGCAGACCGGACAGGAATCCCAAAAGAACAGCGGCAAATCCAAAGATAAAACTTTTCCGGAATCGATCGTCAGTTTTTTGAAACTTCATAATTCCCCCATTTAAAGGATATCTGTTGTCAGCATAAGAGTCAGTCCTCCAGCCAGGCGGCGGCCAGGTCGGCAAACTCCGTCAGGTTGAGGATGCCGTTGCTGTCCCGGTCCAGGCCGCTGTGCGGCTGCAGCCACAAGTCGGCAAAGGCCGACAGGTCGCTTTTGTCCACGATTGTATCGGCATTCAGGTCGCCGTATCGAATAAACTGCCACCAGTTCAGATTAAAAAGATAACCGGTGCCGCCGGTAAATCTCAGATACAAATCGCGGATTCCTGAACCCCCGCTGACCGCGCAGGAGCGGGTCTGCCAGGTCTGCCAGCCGCCGGTGTTGGGAATCGGACAGGTGCCGATGAGCGGGCCGCTCGGCGAATCCAGACGAAGTTCGATGTTTCCGCCGGAGGTTGCCGAAGCCGCCCGAACCCGAAATGAAACCGCCCCGCGCCCGAAATTCACTTTTTTATAGACCAGATAATGGCCGTTCTGGATATATCCGACATCCAGGCCGCCTTCGCTGCAGGTCTCCGTCTGGGTGCCGGATTTTTCGTCAAAGTCCTCCGCTTCAATTCGACGAAAGGCCGAACGAGGCGGCGGCGAGTCAAAAAACTCAAACCCGTCCACATCCACCCAGCCGGGACTGGCGGCGGTATTGGGATTATAACAGAACAGAGCATATTTTTCGCCCTGAAACGTACCGGTCTGCCAGTCGAAAGCCAGCGGAAACTCGCCGCCCAGCGGCGTCCAGCTCTGCCCGTCCAGACTATAGGAGCAGAGCCCCTGGTTGGTCTGAAAATTCAGGTCCGTTCGAAGAAAGAGGATGTTCGCAGCAATCGGAACGGAAGACACACGGGTTTCGGTTTGAATGCCGCTGGTGGTGTCCTGCAGGACATTCATCCTCAGGAAGAGGGCTCCGCCTGCATCGCAATGAACAGCGATGTGGGCGCTGTATTTACCGAGTGTTCCGAAGCCGCAGATGTCGCCGGGCTGCAGATTCTGCAGGTCCAGCTTGACCTGGCCGCGGCTCCAGGGTCCCTGGCCTTTCTGGGTGAGTGTGTTGCGGGCGGTCCAGAAGCCCGAGGCCCGGGTCGGACGCAGCCGAAGCCAGCCGGGCCGCTCTGTCAGCGACCAGCGGCTGTTGTCCGGGTTGTGGTTCCACTGCCATTGAAGCCCCAGAACGGGCAATTCGAAATCATCGCTGGTCGGCGGCTGAATGATGGGTTTGCCCTGAATCGGTTTGGGATACGTCGCCGCCATTACATCCCGCTCGGCCGGTGTGCCGAAGACCGGCCAGTCATTCTCCCAAAAGACCGGCCCGATGCGGGTCATCCGCCCGATTGCTCCGCTGTCCTGCATCACGAAGCCGTACCAGTTATCATTGTCATCGATATCGACAATAGCCCCCTGATGGCCGCCGGTCGTTGCCAGCAGACAAATGTGTCCGGTTTCCCACGGACCGAAAATGCTGGTTGCTCTGGAGCAGCGGAGCTGGAACGGCCAGGTGCCGGGGTTGGCGTTAAACAGATAATAATAATTGCCGCGTTTGATGACGTGCGACCCCTCGCCGCCGCCGTTGACGACATTGTTCGTCTGGGCGACCACCGCCGAATAATTCGAGTTGAGCGTCAGGACGGAAATCCATCCTGACCCATAGAAGATATATCCCGTTCCGTCGTCATCGATGAAAAATCCCGGGTCGTGGGCGCCGCGGTCGAGCTGATGGTAATTCCACGGCCCTGCCGGGTTGGAGGCATAGTACACCCGGGCGCCCGGCGCTCCCCAGGGATTGACCACAATATAAAACATTCCGTTGTAATAGCGGATGCTCGAGGCCCACATTCCTTTCCGATAGGCCGTCGTTTCATTCAGCATATTGTACTCGGGTGCCATATCGAGGAAAGAAGCTGCGTGAGAAAGAATCTCCCAGTTCACCAGGTCTTCGGATCGCAGGACGGTCAGACCGGGTGAGTCTGCAAAAGTCGTAGTGACCATATAAAAATATTGGCCGACCCGGATGATATCCGGGTCAGGATAGTCCGCGTAAAGAATCGGATTGGTGAATGTGCCGTCGCCGTTGTCAGACTGCCGGCCGCAGCAGATCGCTGCATTAAAAGACGCGAAAAAAAAGAGAGAAATGACTTGGAAAAACCGAGCTCTTTTTCTGTTCATAAACCCCCCATTTGTGGAGTCGAAACTGTCTTCTTTTTCTTTTTCTCCTGCCGCCTGTCTTGAAACGCCCATTTGGAATTTTCTATGTCTTCTTTGAATCCGGAAGGCACCGCCCCGGCCTTGTTTGCCGGAGCGGTGCTTCGAACCGTTTTACAAGAAGACAGAAAGCGGTGTCCCCGGTATGAACCGCTTACGGATTCGGATAGATCCGGTCATCTTCCAGCCACCGGGCTGCAAACGCTGCAAAGTCCGCCAGCGTAATCCGGCAGTCGCCGTTGGCATCGTACATACCCATGTCGTAGATTTCGCGGTTGCAGA